>DASZYN010000480.1:0-2199 GCA_035545435.1 Acidobacteriaceae bacterium
TCGTTCCGGTCCTTATAGCGATAGCCCTCCGCGAGACGAGCGTTCGCGACCGGAGTCCCGGAGGGCAAATACCGGACTTCAGGCTTCGCGGCGAGATAGCCCGCAAGCTCGATTCTGTTCTTCTGCATTGTCTAATCCTCCCTGTCCTCAAAGCTGAGTTGTTCAAGGAATCCGTGCTTTGGTGTCTGGCCGGTTTGCCTGCCGGCTGTCGCCGCGGCCCGACCGGAAAGAGCGTCCACGAAGGCACGCTCCATAGTCGATGCCGGCTCCGTGACGACCTCCGGCTGACTGATTACGTTCGCCGTTCTATCCGCTGCTCTTTGTGGATTCACGCGGCCGTCCTCAATCGCTGCGAACTCTGTCGGAGGCGGGATCGCCGCCCGTTTCGCCAAGACTGGATCGGAGAAATAGAGGATTTGAGTTCCGTGGATGGGGTGATGACCGCTGACGAAGATCCCCTCCGTGCCAATCTCGATGAGACACTTACCGCGGTGATAATTACAGAGCAGGGCGGCAAGGAGAATCATCGTGAGCGATGCCAAGAATGCAGTTCCTTTCGCAACCAGTTCGGGGGATGTGGAAGTGCCGGCCAAAGCACAACGGCGCATCTTTACCGCGGAAGAGAAGAAGCGGATTTTAGAAGAAACCGACCGCGCGCTCGCAAATGGCGGTGGTGTGGGCGCCATTCTTCGGAGGGAAGGGATCTACTCCTCGACCTTGCACGGCTGGCGCAAGGAGCGCGATCGCGCGGTTCACAAAGCCTTTTCTCAGAAGAGGGGTCCGCAGCCGCAACGGAATCCGTTGGCCGCCGAGAACGAGAAGTTGCGCCGGCAGAATCAGCGTTTGCAGGAAGAGCTGGAGAAAGCCCACATCATTATTGATGTTCAAAAAAAAGTCGCGAAGCTGTTGGGTCACCCGATCCCGGAAACGGAGAAGTCGTGATGGCCGCGGTAGATCAACTCAGCCCGCTGGTCGGTGTGAAGCCGGCCTGCCAGGCGTTGGCGGTTCCGCGAGCCACGTGGTACCGGCGGCGCAGCGGCCGTCTTTTTCCCCGGCCAGCGGCCGGGCCGCGGTCCTCGGCTCGGGCTTTGACCGAAGCTGAACGCCAGGCGGTATTGGCCCGTCTGCACGAGGATCGTTTTCAGGACTCTTCGCCCGCCCAGGTCTACGCGGCGCTGCTCGATGAGGGCCGGTTTCATTGCTCGATCCGCACCATGTATCGCTTGCTGGAAGCACGTGGGGAAAGCCGCGAGCGCCGCGATCAGCTGACTCATCCGCCGTATCAGAAGCCGGAACTGCTGGCCACTCAAGCCAATCAGTTGTGGAGTTGGGACATCACCAAACTGCGCGGTCCGGCGAAATGGACCTGCTATCACCTGTACGTCATCTTGGATGTCTTCAGCCGTTTCGTGGTGGGCTGGATGATCGCTTATCGCGAAAGCGCGGAACTGGCTAAGCGTTTGATCGATCATTCGTGCCGCAAACAACTCATCGCGCCCGGCCAGCTGACCATCCACGCCGATCGCGGCTCATCCATGAAATCCAAACCGGTGGCTCTGCTGCTGTCCGACCTGGGCGTCACCAAGACGCATTCGCGGCCGCATGTGTCCGATGACAACCCCTATTCCGAAAGCCAGTTCCGCACCCTCAAATACCGCCCTGGTTTCCCGGATCGTTTCGGCTCCATCGAAGACGCTCGTGGGTTTTGCCAATCCTTCTTCCGCTGGTACAACTACGAGCACCACCACTCCGGCCTGGGCTTGATGACCCCCGCCGTGGTTCACTTGGGCAAGGCCGCCGACCTCCTGGTCCATCGCCAATCCGTGTTGGACTCCGCTTTTCAGGCTCACCCGGAACGGTTCGTCCGCCAGCCTCCCAAACCCCCTTCTCTCCCTTCTGCGGTCTGGATCAATAGGCCTCCCGACAAGGAGAAAACTCCTTAAACTTTTACCGCGTGTGTCTCATTTTTATTGACACGCACCGTGTCGATGCTGTCCCCGACGCTGTAATCCTCTTCGGCTTTGTCCGTGCCGTGCAGGAACGCGGCGAACTCCAGTCCCTCCGTCTCGAAGGTGAGCTGCAGCGCACGCAGGGCGACCCCGGCGATGGCGACGGCATCCTCCGGCGTGAGGTCCTTCACGAGACTCGATGCCCGCGCCGCGAGCGTCTCGAGCACGCGCACCCGGAGGGCTTCATCTT
>DASZYN010000481.1:0-3298 GCA_035545435.1 Acidobacteriaceae bacterium
GCGCTGCGCACCGCCGTGATCCTGGACACCTGCTTCAGCGGTGGCGCCGTGACCAACGCCTCCAGGATGATGGGCAAGGGCATCGCCAATACCGCTCCGGGAGCGGAGACGCTCGATCGAATGGCGCAGGGCACAGGCCGCATCGTGATTGCGGCGGCGCGATCGGATGAAGAATCGCTCGAAAGCGATCAGCTGCACCACGGCTACTTCACGTACTACCTGTTGCAGGCCATCAAGGCGAATAAGGGCCTCGATCCTATGAGCGCGGTATATGCCACGGTCGCGAAAGAAGTCGCGGACCGCGTGGCGGCGGATGGCAAGGCCAACGGCGAAACGGTCGGCCAGCATCCGGTCATGAGCCGCAGCTCCGACAACTCCGACTTTGCCCTCGGGATCACCGCTGCCGACGCAGTTTCAAAGGGCGGCCGCTAGTGTGGTGTCCCGCAAGTTCTTCAGCTGTGCCATAAAGGCAGCAGAATGACTCCGGCTTGACCCTCTGAGGGAAGCTCTTCGCCTGCGTCCGCACTCTCCCCCGGCGATACAGCTAAGCCGAACGAAAATCAGCGGTGCAGAACAAAAACCAATCGTGCAGAACGAAAAAATTCTGCAGAAGGAAAGAAATCGACCAGACACGAAAGTCAAATTTCGTGGGGCTTCCAGCCCCGCGAAGACGGTAGAAGCCCCGGGCTTCAGCCCGGGGAACAACCCGCAACAAAGATTGGGCTTTAGCCCCGGGGTTTTGAAAGGTCGTGCCGCAAAGGCGCAAAAAAGGGGACCCGCTCCTCTTCAGCACAAAGAGATTTCCGAAACACTACATCTGTGCAGGTTCAACCCCGCCGAACGCTGATCGCTCATCACAACCCAAAAATATTTGCGAATTTTGCATCATCCGGCATGCCCTTTTGCGTATATGCGGGTACAGCGGTTTGAGGGCACGCCCGTTGGACCAGTCGCCGGAGACATTTCGAGCCGTCGTCGAGCGCCATCAGGCGCGGGTCTACTCGATCGCGCTGCGGATTTTAGGAGACAGCGGTGTGGCCGAAGAAGTGGCGCAGGATGTGTTCCTGGAACTCTATCGCGCCATGCCGCGCCTTGACGGCGAATCGCACGTGACCGCGTGGCTGCGCAGAGTCGCCTGTCATCGCGCCACCGATGCACTGCGGCGTCGAGCAGCGAGAGGTGACGGTGCAGCGGAGGAGTATCAGGATGGAATGGCCTTGCGGCCGGTGGTGCGGGAATTCCTGCCCCTGATGAATCGGGTGGAGCAGCTGCTGCTGACACTGCCTCCACCGCAGCGGGAGGTCATGGTGCTGCGATACCAGGAGGATCTTGAACCGGAAGACATCGCGCTCGAGCTGAAGATGCCGCTGGCGACGGTCAGGAGTTATCTGCAGCGCGCGGTGAAAATGTTGCGGGCCAAAGCGGAACGCACCCTGAAGGAGTACAGCCGTGGTTGAACCGAGAGACGATTTCGAGCAGGAGTTGCGGCAGCAGTTGCAGGCTCGGCCCGCGCCGGAGGGCTTTGCGGATCGCGTGATGGCGCGCGTGCCGAAACGGCCAGCGCGCAGCGGCTGGGTCGGATTCCGCACGCCGGTCTGGCAATGGGCCGTCGCCGCGCTGCTGGTGCTGGGAATGGTGGTCGGTGGCCTCGAGCGCGAGCGGCAGCAGCGCATCGAAGGCGAACGGGCGCGGGATCAGGTATTGCTGGCATTGCGTATCGCGGGGTCGACGTTGCGCGATGTGCAGGACAAAGTCAACGCCGGTGCCTCACAGCAGAAACTCAGCCAAAAGGGCGCCGGACGCGCAGTCCTCGATAGGGATCAGTAATAAGGAAGAGGGATGAACCATGAGATGGGCATCGATCAGAAATGTTGCTTCGGTCGCGGCGCTGATCGCCGCAATGGGATTTTCGGCCCTGGCACAACAGCCGCCGTTTCCGGTGACTCTGCAGAAGCAGCTTGCCGACCGCGCAGCCAACTACACCGAGGTCTCGCTCGACAGGAAGATGCTGGCCTTCGCCACTCACTTCCTGAACGACAAAGACAATGCCGACGCAAAGCGCATCGTCGAGAAGCTCAACGGCGTCTACGTGCGCAGCTACGAGTTCGATCAGCCCGGGCAGTACACCGCGGCCGACCTCGATGCCATCCGTCGCCAGTTCGACACATCGCAGTGGACGGCCATGGTGAAGACGCGATCCAAAAATGGATCCGACGACGCCGACATCTACCTGAAGATGGTGAACGATGAGGTGCAGGGCATGTTCGTCCTGGATGCCGAGTCGAAGGAGCTGACCTTCGTGTACATCTCCGGGCCGATCCACCCCGAGGATCTCAGAGACCTCAGCGGCAACTTCGGTATCCCCGCCGGAACTTATGAATTCAGCGTGAAGGAAAAAGAGAAGGGGCAGAAAAAGGCAGAGAGCAAGGCCCAAAAATCCGAGACCAAAACGCAGAAGGAGGGGCAGCCATGAAGATGAGGAGTTTCGTGATTCCTGCTGTTCTTGTGACCGCGATCTTCGCGATCGTCCTGCCCCTGACCGTGCGGGCAGCGGGCCACCATGACTTCGATGCCGTGGTATCGGCCGTCGAGCATCAGTACGATGCGCGCCCCCAGCGCATCCCCATGATGGGCTTCGTGAGCTTCTGCGGCTGGGTCGCGACGGGCGGCGGAGTCAAAGGCCTGAAGATCGCCGAGTTCGATCATTTTGCAGGCCCCGCCGACCCTGCCGAACTCGACAAGCTGGTGGACAGCAGCCTCGGCGCAGAATGGCAGCGATTCGTCGCCAATCGGGAGCGCAACGGCGAACTAAACCTGATCTATGCGCAGCCTGACGGCCACGCGATGCGCATGCTGATCGTGGACTACGAGCATGGGGAGCTGGACGTCGTGCGCGTCGAAGTCAACGCCGATCGGCTGCAGCACTGGATGAAGGATCCAGGCGGCAGCGCGAAACGCCACGACTACGGAACCGAAAGACCAGACTAAGAGCAGCAGCCAGTAGCCAATAGCCAGCAGGCAACAGAGCGCCCGACGATGCATCGAAACCCTACTGCCTACTGCCTACTGCCTACTGCCTACTGCCTACTGCCTACTGCCTACTGCCTGTTCTTACTGATACTCATCCCTCAGCAGCGTCTGCCGACTCACCATCGGTACCGCGACGCCCTGGATGTACACCTGCTTCACATCGGTGCGGACATCGAGCGGATCGCCATTCGCAACCACGACATTGGCCATCTTGCCGGCGTCGAGCGAACCAAGCTTGTCGCCAAACCCGAACATCTCCGCAACATTC
>DASZYN010000482.1:0-1645 GCA_035545435.1 Acidobacteriaceae bacterium
TCATGCCACGGTCCCAAAACTTAAGAGAGTGTAAACAAATGTCAACACCCTTGAGTTCCTTTGCTGCTTCGCTGCTTTCGAATTCCTTAACGGTGTTAAGAATTTTGCACAGTGGGGGCGAAGAACGGCGGCAGGGTAATCCGCGTTCCGCATCCGAAGTTACCTTGAAAGTTACCTCGGTTACCCTGCGATTGCATGGAACGTCATGAGACGGCATGGGAAAAGGAAAGTCGTGCAATCTCAATGACTAGCGACCGGTTTTGGGACGCTATGGGACGGGATGAGAGTGATGGGTGACAGCTGATACCGGAGACATGGGTTACACTCTAGGCCTTTGCGCGGGAGGGCAAAGTGCCGTGGAAGGAGTGTGGCAAAGTGGACGAACGTCTCCGCTTCGTGGCTCGCCTGCTCGACGGCGAGAAGATGGCGCCGCTGTGCCGGGAGTTCGATATCTCCCGCAAGACCGGCTACAAGATCTTCGAGCGCTACAAGGACTGCGGTGTCATCGGCCTCACCGATCGCTCGCGGCGACCCTATCGTCACGCCAACCAGCTGCCGTTCCAGATCGAGAAGCAGATCATCGAGCTCAAGCGTGAACGGCCGAGCTGGGGCGCGCCCAAGATCCGCGAGAAGCTCAGGCGCCTCTACCCCGAGGTGCAATGCCCGGCGATCAGCACCGTCCATGCCGTGCTCGACCGCAATGACCTGGTGAAGCGGCGTCGCCGAAGGCGATACAAGGCCGAAGGGACGCCGCTCTCGCGGCCGCTCGAGCCCAACGATCTGTGGTGCGCCGACTACAAGGGCGAGTTCATGCTCGCCGACAAGCGCTACTGCTATCCGCTGACCGTCACCGACTCCGCCAGCCGCTACCTGCTCGCCTGCGAAGGCCTCGCGACGACCAATGGCATGTTCGCCCGCCACGTCTTCGAGCGCATCTTCCGCGAGTTCGGCCTGCCGCGGGCGATCCGCACCGATAACGGCGTCCCGTTCGCCAGCGCCCATGCGCTGTTCGGACTCAGCCGACTGTCGGTCTGGTGGCTGCGCCTCGGCATCGAGATCGAACGCATCAAGCCCGGCTGCCCACAGCAGAACGGTCGCCACGAGCGCATGCACCTGACCTTGAAGCAGGAAGCGACCAAGCCCGCATCGGCCAACTTCCTCCACCAGCAGGCGCGGTTCGATCGCTTCGTCGAGATCTACAACGACGAGCGGCCGCACCAGGCGCTCGGCATGAAGTACCCGGGCGAGTGCTACAGTCGCTCAGCGCGAAGCTATCGCGGCCAGCTGCCCGAGCTCGACTACCCGTTCCACGACAAGACGGTCACCGTCACCACCTGTGGTCGCATCTGCTACCAGCACCAGAAGGTGAACCTCAGCACCGTCTTCGCCGGCCAGAAGGTCGGCATCAGGCAGATCGACGAGCAGATCTGGCTCGTCTCCTTCATGCATTACGATATCGGCTTCTTTGATGACGAGACCTGCCGGCTCGAGCCGGGACCTAACCCGTTCGGAGCAAAAGTGTTACCTATGTCTCCGGAATAATCTGTAACCCATGTCTCCGGTACAGACCATAATCAGCTGGATGCCCCGTGTGGATTCGAACCACAATTGACGGAGTCAGAGTCCGTAGTCTTACCATTAGACG
>DASZYN010000483.1:0-2266 GCA_035545435.1 Acidobacteriaceae bacterium
CCAGGCGGGGAACTTAATGCGTTAGCTGCGGCACGGACAACGTGGAATGTCACCCACACCTAGTTCCCAACGTTTACGGCGTGGACTACCAGGGTATCTAATCCTGTTCGCTCCCCACGCTTTCGCTCCTCAGCGTCAGTAATGGCCCAGAGATCCGCCTTCGCCACCGGTGTTCCTCCTGATATCTGCGCATTTCACCGCTACACCAGGAATTCCGATCTCCCCTACCACACTCTAGCCTGCCCGTATCGAATGCAGACCCGGAGTTAAGCCCCGGGCTTTCACATCCGACGCGACAAGCCGCCTACGAGCTCTTTACGCCCAATAATTCCGGACAACGCTCGCGCCCTACGTATTACCGCGGCTGCTGGCACGTAGTTAGCCGGCGCTTCTTCTGCAGGTACCGTCCTGATTCGCCCCTGCTGAAAGCGGTTTACAACCCGAAGGCCTTCATCCCCCACGCGGCGTCGCTGCGTCAGGCTTTCGCCCATTGCGCAATAGTCCCCACTGCTGCCTCCCGTAGGAGTCTGGGCCGTGTCTCAGTCCCAGTGTGGCCGGTCGCCCTCTCAGGCCGGCTACCCGTCGTCGCCTTGGTAGGCCGTTACCCCACCAACAAGCTGATAGGCCGCGGGCCCATCCTCAGCCGATGAATCTTTCCACCTCAGGAGATGTCTCCCGAGGTCGTATCCGGTATTAGCCCCGGTTTCCCGGAGTTGTCCCAGAGCTGAGGGCAGGTTGCCCACGTGTTACTCACCCGTTCGCCGCTCGAGTACCCCCGAAGGGGCCTTTCCGCTCGACTTGCATGTGTTAAGCACGCCGCCAGCGTTCGTCCTGAGCCAGGATCAAACTCTCCGTGAATGTCTATTACCCAGTGGACCCGAAGGTCCATGAGTGACACAGGAGCCGGCCTCCCTGGCGGGAGACCGGTTGATCTCTGGCGCTGGCATGTAGATCCGTAGATCGTCATGTCAATCACCAAAGGAATTCCGACCCGGGGGGCTTGAATCCCCGGGACGGGGTTTTGGCACTGACTTTCGGCACGCTGTTGAGTTCTCAAGGAGCAGACGCGCACTGTCCCGGGTCTCTCGACCCGTCGCAGGGCAACTTGCCGACCATAGTCGCGGGCTCGGGCACGGTCAACCGCAAGCTTCCTTGCGGGTGGCCTTGGCTCCGGGGCTCTCGCTCCCTGGCGGGCTTGAAAACCATACACCAGGTGAACGGGTGCTGCGCGCCGGAACGCGGGAAGTCGTCCCGTGCGCGCTCCTGGATGCCCGGAACCCCTGTCGTTGCAGGGTTTCAGGCCCTCCGGAGATCCTTCGCGCAAGCCGGTCTCAGGCGCGTCGCTCGACGCCGGCGACCTTCTGCCGGCCCCTGCGCAGCACCAGGAAGCGGCCGTGGAGCAGGTCGCCCTCCCCCGGCACCGCCGTGATGTCCTCGACCTTGCGGTTGTTGAGGTAGGCGCCGCCCTCCTGCACCACGCGCCGGGCGGCCGAGCGGCTCTCGACGAGGCCCGCGTCGGCCAGGAGCTCCACCACCGGCGGCAGCGGGCCCGGGCCCACGGCGACGAGGGGTGTCTCGGCCAGCGCCGCCGCGAGCGTCGCCTCGTCGAGCTCCTCCAGCGCGGACCGCCCGAACAGCGCCTGGCTGGCCGCCTGGGCCCGGGCGAGCTGCTCCGGCCCGTGGACGAGGCGTGTCATGTCCTCAGCGAGCGCGCGCTGGGCTTCCCGGGTCTGCGGACGCTCGGCCGCGGCCTGCACCAGGGCCTCGGTCTCCTCGCGGGAGCGGAAGGTGAACGTCCGGAGGTGCTTGGCGACGTCGCGGTCGTCGGTGTTGAGCCACCACTGGTAGAAGGCGTAGGGCGAGGTCATGGCGGGGTCGAGCCACACGCTCTCCCCCGTCTCGCTCTTGCCGAACTTCTTGCCGCTGGCGTTCATGATCAGCGGCGCGGTGAGCGCGTGGCCGCTGACCCCGCCGACCTTGCGGAGCAGGTCCAGACCGGCGGTGATGTTGCCCCACTGATCGCTGCCGCCCACCTGGAGCAGGCAGCCGTGGCGCTGGTTGAGGGCCAGGAAGTCGTGCGCCTGGAGCAGCATGTAGCTGAACTCGGTGAAGCTGATCCCGCCTTCGAGGCGGGCGCTCACCGACTCCTTGCCGAGCATCTGGTTGACCGTGAAGTGCTTGCCGACGTCGCGCAGGAAGTCGATGGCCGACAGGTCCTTGGTCCAGTCGAGGTTGTTGACCATGGCCGCGTCGGTCGGCCCGTCCC
>DASZYN010000484.1:0-5974 GCA_035545435.1 Acidobacteriaceae bacterium
GACACCGAAACGGCCACCGCGGCGGTGTGCGGCGCGCCCGAAGGAGACGACGCGACGGTGCTGCGCATTGCCCGAAATCCAAACACGGTGGAACAGGAGTAGATGCCCGACTCGCCTGCACAAATCGTCACAGGTTTTTCCCAGGCCGCGGTCGGGGCAATCCCGACAGCTGCGGATACGGCTCGGCCCCTGCCGGAGGCGGCGGTTCCCGAGCGGCCGGGCGACGCAGCGATGCGCCCCGGCATGTCGCTCATGATCGAGAAGATTGCTCCCACACGGGACGAGCGCCTGTTTCTGATGCTGTCCATCTTCATCGGCATTCTGTCAGGCCTTCTTGTGGTGGCCTTCCGCATCGCCATCGAGTGGATCAAAATCCTGACTCTGGGATCGGCCCCTCACGCCGGCCAGTATCGGCTGCTGCTGGTTCCCGCCATTGCCGGACTGGTGGTGTCCGCCCTCGTTATCTGGTTCTTCCCGGCGGCGCGCGGCAGCGGCGTCAATCAGACCAAAGCGGCGCTCTACGTCTACGAGGGTTACATCTCTTTCCGCACCGTTATTGGGAAATTCCTCACCTCGGCCCTGGCGATCGGCGCAGGGCACTCTCTGGGGCCGGAAGATCCTTCGCTGCAGATCGGCGCGGGCGTCGCATCGATCATCGCGCGCAACCTCCGGCTGTCTCGCCGCCGCCTGCGCATGTTTGCGCCGATTGGCGCAGCTGCCGGACTTGCGGCCGCGTTCAACGCCCCGATCTCAGCCATCCTCTTCGTCATTGAAGAGGTCATCGGAAGCTGGAGCGCGGCGGTGCTCGGTTCCCTGGTCCTCTCCGCCATTTCCAGTGTCGTTGTCGCACGCTGGTTCTGGGGACCGGAGCCGATGTTCCGCATTCCCTCGATCACCCTCCGCGATCCCCGCGAACTCATGGCGTATGCCTTGCTGGGTGTCTTTGGAGGATTAGTCGCCCCAGTCTTCTCCAGCATCCTCGGCTATCTTCGCCCGCGCCTGCGTGCGGTCCCGCGCTGGAACATCTTTCTCCAGCCGGCGGTGGCCGGGCTGCTGGTCGGCGCCATCGGATTCTTTGGCTTCCCCCAGGTCATGGGAACCGGCTATGACGTCATCGACCAGGCTCTGCACGGCCAGTTTGTCTGGCAGGTCCTTCTCGCCCTCGTGTTCCTCAAGCTGATGGCCACGACGTTCTCCTTTTCCAGCGGAACCCCCGGCGGAATGTTCGCGCCCACGCTCTTCATCGGAGCCATGCTGGGCGGAGCGGTCGGGGCCTTTGAGAAGCACTTCTTCCCGCATTTAACCGGAACCGTGGGTGCCTATTCCCTGGTCGGCATGGGGGTGCTTTTCGCAGGGTTCCTGCGGGTCCCCCTCACCTCGGTCTTCATGGTGCTCGAGGTCAGCGGGAACTACTCCATCGTTCTTCCCATCATTCTGGCCAATACCCTCGCTTTTTTAATCTCGCGCAGCCTCCAGCCGGTGGGCATCTTCGAGATCTTCACCCAGCAGGACGGTCTCGACCTGCCCTCGATGGAGGAACAGCGTGAGGAATCGAGCCTTCACATCGAGGACGCACTGCAACCGGTGAGTGTACCGGTGGTGGCGGGCAGCGACACAATCCAGTCGGCTTCCGAGGCGGTTTCTGAAACCCACTCCATGGGTTGTATGGTTCGCCTGAGCGACGGTTCATGGTACGCGCTGAGCGCGGACGAACTCGCGGGGGCAGGAGCCACGCTCACTCCAGAGGCTCCTGTCCAGCGCGCCCTGAAGGAGGATCGGGCGCCGCTTCTGTTTCCCGATATGCCTCTGGACTCGGCTCTGCATCACTTCCCACGCTGGTCGTTCCTTCCGGTTCTGAATCGCGCCAGCCGCGGAACCCTGGAAGGAATCATCACGATGAACGACGTTCTGAAGCGCTATCGCAGTCCGGAATAACAGAACCCCGCTTGCATCGAGGTCCCCTCCCCACTAGGCTCAAGCTTCAGGGATCTCCACGCCGCATCGCCCATGCTGAGTCTCTATCAACGACTCATTTTCGGTTGTGTACTGCTGATTGCGCTGGTCACAGCGGTCAGCATGCTGGTGCGCACGTCGTTCGTGCACCTTGCCGCCCTGGACGCCCAGGTGCAGGTCGCGCAAACCGCAGTCGCCTCGCTCGCCTCGGCCCAGGGGGCCGTGGCACACGAGGAGCTGATCGCTGCGCGAATTGCCACAGGAACCGCCAGCCTGCGGGAATTTCGCGAGCAGGAGGGTCGGACGCAGGCCCTTCTTCGGACGGCCGTTGACGATGTCCGGGCTTTCGATCCGAGTCTTCCAGTCGATCGTTTGGTGAGCGACAACGAGCGCCTCGCGCAGCATTCTCCCGTCGACCCCGGTGGCCTCACCCGTTCTTTGGAGGCTCTGCACGTTGAGCTTCGCCGCGATCTCGAGCAATTGTCCGCCCGCCGTGATTCCACCGTCACAGCCCTTCACCACCAGCAGGACTGGCTGCGCGAACGCCTGATCGCTGCGTGTGGACTCTCGATTGCTGCAGCGACGGTTATCTCCGCAGCGATGCTCTTTCTCGTCATTACACCTCTGCGGCGCACAGCTCGGATCGCCAGGCGCATCGGCCAGGGTGATCTGCATCAGCGGGTGGAATGGAGATCCAAAGACGATCTCGGGACGATTGCCACCGAGCTCAATCGCCTCGCTATCCGTCTGCGTGACCTCCGAGAGACTGAATCCGGGCGCCGGCAGATGGAGTTCCAGCTTTCCGATGCCGTGGTGCGCTCGATCTTCGAGCCGGTGATCGTTACCGACGGCAAAGGCCAGGTCCTCAAGCTGAACCAGTCTGCAATTGAACTGCTCGGCGGAGATTCCGCCGACGGCGAAGTCGACCGCATGGTCCTCACCAGCACCCCAGGCGGGGATAAGATTCTGAGCGCGATCCGGGCCGCCGTATCGATGCAGCGTGCCATGACCGGCGGAGAGGGAGAAGCCGCCCTGCTTCCCATGCGCATCGGCAAGGAGCAACGGAGCTATCGCCTGCGTACAACGCCGATGCGTGACAGCGAGGGAAAACTCCTCGGCGCGGTTACCCTGCTGGAAGACGTCACGGAGATCGCAGAAGTCGACCGCTTCAAGTCGCGGTTTCTGGCGGTGGCTTCGCAAAAACTGCGCGAGCCGATCCGCCGGCTGCGCCTCGCGCTTTTTGCAATAACCCAGGGCCACTCCGGTGAACTCCGCCCATTGCAAATGGATCTGGCGACCAGTGCAGCGCACGAAGCCGAACAACTGGACGATCTCATGCTCGACCTGATCGAGGTTGCTGAACTGGAAACCGGTCGCCGTCAGCTGCGCATGGAAAAGATCCGCCCCACCGACGCGCTGCGGGACTCCGCGGCCCGATGCCGGGATGCGGTCCGGGGCAAGAACATCGACATGGAGATTCTGGCCTTCGACGATGTCGCGTATGTGCAGGCCGACCGGCGCGCGCTGCGCACGATTCTCGACAACCTTATTACGAACGCACTGCGCTACACGCCGGAGGGCGGTCATATCCGCATCGGAGCGACAGAACAGCAGGACCGGGTACAGTTCTTCGTTCACGACAACGGTCGCGGCATTGAAGCCGAGCGTTTGCCGACAATCTTTGGCCGCTTCACCGGCGATCCCAACAGCGGAACCTCAGGTCTTGGCCTGGCCCTGGTGCGGCGCCTGGTGGAGTCTCAGGGGGGAGAGGTTTCCGTTGAGAGCCGCCTCGGCTCAGGGACCACATTCCGCTTTACACTCCCCATCGCCGTCGCCGAGCCGGATCGCCACCCTGTGGAGGTTGGATGACCACGCCTCCGTCCATTCCGCCTGAGGACTCCACACCGGAGCCGTTACGTCCCGTAACGCCCGTCCAGACTGACCACGAACCGGGCCGGCTTCGCGTCTATCTGGGCGCGGCTCCCGGCGTGGGCAAGACCTATCGCATGCTTGAGGACGCCCACCTCATGCGGCGACAGGGAGTCGATATTGTCATCGGGCTGATTGAGCCCCATGGACGCGCCGATACGGCGGCACTGATTCAGGGTCTCGACATTATTCCCCTGCAGGAGATTCAATACCGGTCCGTCACGCTGCGCGAAATGAATATCGATGCGGTCCTTGCGCGGCATCCGGCATGGTGCGTCGTCGACGAACTGGCGCACAGCAATGTGCCCGGGTCCCGCAATCACAAGCGGTATGAAGACGTGCTCGAGCTGCTGGATGCGGGCATCAACGTGATGACCGCAATGAACGTGCAGCATCTGGAAACGCTGAACGACGCGGTAGCACGCTCCGCCAGTACGCAGATTCGAGAAACGGTTCCCGATAGCTTCCTGCGGCGCGCGGACGAAGTGGTCAACGTCGACATCACCATCGACGAGCTGCGCGACCGCCTTCGCCAGGGCAAGATCTACGCGCCCGAAAAAGTGGAGCAGGCGCTGGCGAACTTCTTCCGCAAGGGCAACCTCAACATGCTGCGCGAACTGGCCCTGCGAACGACGGCGGAACAGGTGGGCACAGCCGCTGCCGAATACCGTCGCAACCAGGGTCTGGAACAGGCGCCCATTCCGGAAAAGGTCATGGTCTGCCTCTCTCCCCGGGCGGGAATGGAGCGGCTCATCCGCGTGGGAGCCCGCGTCGCCGGCCGTCTCGCGACGAACTGGTATGTCGTCTACGTGGAAACTCCTGAGACCGATCACCGTCATGGTGACCCAGCCGCTTCCGCTCGTCTGGAAGACTACGAGCGCATGGCGCGGGATCTGGGAGCCCGCATCGTCAAGCTCAAGGACAGGAAAGTCGCGGATGCGCTGATCGAATTCGCTCGAAAAGAGAACATCTCCCATGTGGTGTTCGGGCAATCGGCCCGTACGCGCTGGGACATTCTGCTCCGTGGCTCCATCATCAATCGCTTCCTGAATGAAATGCGGGATACCACCGTGCAGGTGGTTCCGGTTCAGAAGGAAGTCAGAGGCCGGGCATGACAGACGCCGTGGAAACCGGAGGCAATCGATGAACCGGGACGCAATGCTGGCGCGAATCCGAGACCGCGCCGAACCCTTCGATCTGGTCATCATTGGCGGCGGGGCGACCGGAGCCGGAATCGCCGTCGATGCTGCCAGCCGCGGCTTCTCGACTCTGCTGCTGGAGCGCGAGGACTTCGGCAAGGGAACCTCCAGCCGCAGCACCAAGCTGGTTCACGGAGGCGTGCGTTATCTGGAGCAGGGCAATCTTTCGCTGGTGATGGGAGCGCTGCGGGAGCGCGGCATTCTGCGGCGCAATGCGCCACACCTGGTCCATGATGTGCCCTTTGTCGTTCCCAACTACTCCTGGTGGGAGACGCCCTTTTACGGTATTGGCCTGAAGATCTACGACCTGCTGGCGGGCCAGTACGGGTTCGGCAAATCCAAACTGCTCTCGCGCGACGAAACTCTGGAGCGGCTGCCGACGCTGCGCCAGGATGGACTGCGCGGTGGCGTGATCTATCACGACGGCCAGTTCGACGATGCCCGCCTACTGATTCATTTGCTGGCGACGGCCGCGGACTATGACGCTACGGTCCTCAACTATGCGCCGGCGGTCGAGATCCGCCGCGGTTCGGACGGATTCGTCTGCGGGGTTGTCGCCGAAGATCGCGAATCCGGAGAGCGTTTTTCGATCGATGCCCAGGTTGTCATCAATGCCACGGGGATCTTCGCCGATGAGACACGGCGTATGGCGGATGCCAATGCCGCACCCATGATGGTGCCAAGCCAGGGCATTCATCTTGTCCTCGAGGGATCCTTCCTGCGCGGCAACACGGCGATCATGGTGCCGCACACGAGCGACGGACGGGTGTTGTTCGCGATTCCCTGGCATGGCCACACCGTGGTGGGCACGACCGACACATCGATCGACGGCCCTTCTTACGAGCCGCTGCCGTTCGAACACGAGATCGAGTTTGTGCTGGAGACAGCGAGTG
>DASZYN010000485.1:0-6060 GCA_035545435.1 Acidobacteriaceae bacterium
CCGGCAGGAAGGTCGCGCGCGCGGCTGGCTGTTCGTGCTTGCCGACGGAGTGGGCGGGCTGGACAGGGGCGAGGTGGCGTCGGCGAGGACGGTGCAGGTGATCACCGAGGGCTTTGTCGAGGCGCCGGAGAATACGTCGCTGCTGGGCCTGTTGCCGCGACTGATCCAGCATGCCAATGCGGCGGTGCATGACGAAGGCTTTGCGCGGGAACGGCGCGGCCGGCTGATGGCTTCGACGGTGGTAGCCTGTGCCGTGCGGCACGATCAGGCGTATGTCGCGCATGTCGGCGATTCGCGGTGTTATCACGTGCGTGGCCGCGAAATCACGGCGGTGACGCAGGATCACACGATTGCCGGGGAGCAAAGCCGACAGGGGCTCATCAGCTCCGAGGACGCGGAGGAGTCGGAAGTTGGGCATGTGCTGAGCCGGGCGCTGGGGCCTGAACTCTACGTGACCGCAGACAGCACCACGGTGAGTCTTCGCGCAGGCGATTTTCTTGTTCTTTGCTGCGACGGAGTCTATGCCGGCGTGGATGCGCCGGACATGGTGCGGATTCTTGCTCAACCGAAACCAGCGCAGGCTCTGGCTGATGAACTGGTTCAGACCGCCGTGGAGAACGACGGCTCGGACAACACAACGGCGCAGGTGATCGCCATTCGTTCGGTGGAAGCCATGGCGATGTACCGCGGGCGCCTCTACTCACGCCTCAGCTGAGGGGAGCAGCGCCGATGGAAGCCACAACCCCGGTAACGGATTCCCCAGGCAGCCTGGTCGAAGCGGGCCAGCAACTGGACCACTATCGGCTCGACGCGCTGGTTGCCGAGAGCCCGGTGACGCGGACGTTTCGAGCTACTGATCTGCGCGACGGCCGGGTGGTGGCCATCAAGGTTCCGCAGCCGGCGATGGAAGCCGATCCGCTGGCGCTCGATCGGTTTCGGCGCGAGGAAGAGATCGGCGCATCGCTGAATCATCCTGACGTGAAGCGGATTTTTCACGAACCGCATCGCTCGCGGCTGTACATGGTGCTGGAGTGGTGCGAAGGCCGTTCGCTGGACCAGATCCTGAAGGAATCGGGCAAGCTGCCGCCGCAGCGCGCGATTCACATCGCCAGGGGCATCCTGCGGGCGCTCGAGTATATCCACCAGCACGGCGTGGTTCACCGCGATCTGGAGCCGGAGCACATCCTGGTGGACGATCACGATCGCATTAAGCTGATCGACTTTGGCGTAGCTTCGCGCCAGGGGGCCCGCCGGCTTACGTTTACCAGCCTGAGCCAGGCGATGGGCACTCCAGACTACATTTCACCGGAGCAGGTGAAGGGCAAGCGCGGGGATGCGCGCTCCGATCTGTACGCTGTCGGCATCATGCTGTGGCAAATGGTGATGGGGCGCACGCCGTTCACCGGACGCTCGCCAGTCGCTGCGATGAACGCGAGGCTCACACGCAATCCGCCGCCGATCCGGCTGCCTGACTTTCCGCTGGCGGCGCAGCTGCAGGAGGTCATCTGCCGTGCGACGGAGCGTGAGCCGCGGAATCGCTACGCCTCGGCGCACGAGTTTCATACGGACCTGGAGCATCTGGATCAGGTGGGCGTGGCGCACCGGCCGGAACTGGGCCAGACGGGCGGCGGAAGCAAGCTGCTCACGAAGGTGCTGCTCTACTCGGCGATTGTGGTGATTCCGATTATTTTGTTTGTCGTCATGTTGCTGTTCTCGCGCCACTGAGAGCGGCGCCGGCTAAGGCCGCTACAAGTGCATCAACCGATTGTTTCCGAATATCCGACAAATGCATGATGGCAGGCAGGATACCTTCCTGCGATATTCGAAAATGAGCGCGAGTTTGCACGCGCGCCGGGCCGATGATTTTGCCCTCTCTGAGGGTCTTTATGAAATCCTCATTGCCCCCATGGTTTCCTGGTAGCACAACGGAAAGCTGAATACCCGAGGGATGCAAGGGCCGATGGAAGACCCCTCGGTAGAGCTGTATCCGCAGGTCCGAGATTGCTACCGGAGGATGCAAATGAATAGCCAGGCACTGTTTCTGGAACTGCTGGTTTCGGGGTTTTTCGCGATTGCGTGCTTCAAGGCGCGAGCCGCCGTGGAACCGGGGCAGGTTGCGTTGCGCCCCCGCGACCTGCTCCGCCTGACCGATCGCCTGGAGCGTTTGAGCCGTTCGCGCTGGCAATGGTTCGCGATGGTCGGCATCCTGGTGCTGGTCCGCATGCAGGCGGGTGTTCCTTTGGCGGTGGAACTGACCGCGGCCGCCCAGTTTGTTCTGTTTCTTGCTTTGCCCATTGCGCATCCGGCAAAGTCCGGCGGTGTTGCCGCAGGGGTCTCTTCGGGACGGCGCAGCGTGGGCGCGGCACAGAAGCGTCAACGCGCGATGCCGGCCGCCAGTCACGGACTGGACTAATCGATCTTGCCTCTCCCGCTCGTCCTGCCCTGGGCAACGCTCCGGGCGTGTAGTCACACAACAACCCCATTCAGGGAGGAATAGAGATGGCAGCAACGAAGCAACAGGGCCAATGGTTCGGCCTGTTTCTGATCGGACTGACGGTCACCTGTGCCGGCATTTACGACCTGTCGAGCGGCACGGGCAAGATCGCACTCGCGCTGGGTCTGGTGGTTCTCGTCGTATCGTTCCTGCGGTTTCTCGGGCTCAAGCCGCTGGAAGGCAAGGTCGCACTGGGCGCGCAGCCGGCGGGGATGAAGGCGGTGGGCGTTCTGGTGACGGCCGCCGGCTGGCTGCTGGCGCTGTTCGGACTTCACCTCGCTTCGGGAGTCGGGGGGCGCATGGTGTTCGCGATCCTCGGCCTGGGGGTGAGCCTCGTCGGCGTGGTGTTGATTCTGCCCGCCGCCTGCAACAAGAACGCCATCTGGAAGGCCTAACCCACACGACATGGAGCCCTATTCGATGAAGAAGACTCTTCCACAGAAGTTCCTGCTGCTGGCCGTCGTGCTGATGTGGTCCCTTGGCGGCCTGGCCCACGCGCAGACGGCGACCGCGGACTCCGAGCTGAAAGCTGCGTCGGCTGCCGCGCCCACAACAACCACTCAGGCCGCGGGCGATCCGGGCGGGTCCACGACGGGTACGGTCAACGATGTTCCGGTCTCCGACGCCAAAGCCGGCGTGACGGTCGCCGATGTGGGCAACCAGGTCGGACAGAACAAGATTGCGATCAACTTTACCTGGACGCTGATCACCGGCTTCCTGGTTATGTTCATGCAAGCCGGCTTCGCGATGGTGGAAGCGGGCCTTTGCCGCGTGAAGAACGCCAACCACACGTACATGATGAATTTCACCGTGTATGCGTGCGGACTGTTCGCGTACTGGCTCATCGGATTCGCGATTCAAATGGGAGGCGCGGCCGGCAACGGGAACCTGGGCGGGCTGCAGCCGCTGAACGGCGAACACACGATGAGCCTGTTCGGCAAGACGTGGGGCTTGTGGGGCACGCAGGGCATGCTGCTCTCGGGCCACACCTATGACGTAGGCGTGATGGTCATCTTCCTGTTCGAGATGGTCTTCATGGACACGGCGCTGACCATCGTCACGGGGGCCGCTGCGGAACGCTGGAAGTTCCTCACCTTCTGTGTGTCGTCGGTGCTGATGGGTGCGTTCACCTATCCCATCTTCGGCAACTGGGCATGGGGCGGCGGCTGGCTGGCGGCGCTGGGCAGCAACCTTGGACTGGGTAAAGGCTACTGCGATTTTGCCGGCTCGGGTGTGGTGCACGCGGTGGGCGGGCTGACGGCGCTGGCGGTTGCGCTGATCATCGGGCCGCGCATCGGCAAATTCAATCGCGATGGCTCACCCAACGCGATCATCGGTCACGACATTTCGGCGGTGCTGATCGGCTGCTTCATTCTGGCGTTCGGATGGTTCGGATTCAACCCGGGCAGTACGCTGGGCGCCTCCGCCGCGGGCAATCTCCGTATCGGGTCGATCGCAGTCAATACCATGCTCGCCGGCTGCACCGGCACCTTCGGCGCCATGCTCTACATGTGGGCGCTCAAAGGGAAACCGGACGCTTCGATGTCGGCAAATGGCCTGCTGGCCGGTCTGGTCGCGATTACTGCGCCCAGCGGCTTCGTGAACCCCGTAGGCTCGGCGATCATTGGCGCGATTGCCGGCGTGCTGGTCTGCCTGAGCGTCGCGTTCGTCGAAAGCAAGATGAAGATCGACGATCCGGTCGGCGCGATCTCCGTCCACGGAACCTGCGGCCTGTGGGGTGTGCTCTCGGTTGGGCTGTTCGCCGATGGGAAGAGCAACTATGGCGGGGCCTGGAACGGTGTCACCGGTTCGGTTACCGGCCTGTTCTACGGGGACGCGAGCCAGCTGGTTGCGCAGATCATCGGCATCGGTACGCTGATCGGCTTCGTCTTCACTTTCAGCTTCGCACTGAACTGGGTACTGGACGTCTTCCTTGGCCAGCGCGTGTCGGCGGAGACGGAACTGGAAGGTCTGGACTTGCCGGAAATGGGTCAGCTCGGCTATCCGGAGTTCGTCTTCAGACCGGAGCCGGCCTTCATGCATGTTGAAGCCGCCGCGGTCGCTTAACGGTAGCCCTCTCCTGCAGCAGGGAGTGTCCTGAGCACTCCCTGCTGTGCCCCTTCAACACAGATGGTTGTTAACGGACGGAGATCTGAATCATGAGTGCTCTTGCCACTTCTGTCGCAGGCCAGGAAACAGAATTGCCGTTGGTTCAGGAGACAGCGCAACTGGCCTTCCCGCCGGCGATCCCGGCAGGCGCGCAACAACAGCTGCTGCGCATGTTCCGTGATCCGTACCTGCTGGAGGCGCCCGACCGCGCGGACCTCATTGCCGATTTGCGCGATGCTGTGGCGCTCGCTCCGGAGATCCCCGAGGTACGCGTGCTTCTGGGAATGGCGCTCTGCGTCGATCTGCAGGCGCAGGAAGCAATGGAAGAATTGCGCGAATCCGTTCGGCTGGCGCCGGACAGCTTTATCGCCCATCTCAAATTCGGCGAGCTGCTGATGCGGCTGCGCATCTGCGACCAGGCGGCGGAAGAAACCCGCATGGCCGCTGAGCTGGCGACGAGTTCGCTGCAGTCGGAGCTGGCCCGCCGCCAGGCTGCAACCATTCGCACGATGAGGCGCGAGGGCATCGAACGCGGCGGATACGGGAAGCTGCTTTCAGTTGTCAGCCGGGTTCCGAAACTCCTGTCGCGGGTTCATCCGGGCCGTCGGCGCGCTGCTCTCGAAGCCTAGCCACCCATAACGGCCTGCTGCTGGAGGGCTCGCGGGCCGAGAAGGGAAGTCCCTTGGATCTTCAGTCGAAGGCAATTCGCTTAGGAGTTCGGTCCCCGCACTGATGCCTCCGATTCTCCAACTCGCACTGCTGATCGCGATCCTTCTGCCTGCGGGCAAAATCGTGGCCTCTATCTGTAGCCGGGTGGGAATTCCTCCCATCATCGGCGAGCTGATGGTCGGCATCCTCGCCGGTCCCGGCCTTCTCAATCTGCTGCACCTTCGTTTGTTCAGCGGAACCAGCGGCTCCAGCGCCTTCATGTTGCTGGCGCAGGTCGGCGGCCTGGTGCTGATGTTCATTGCCGGCTTCGAGACCGACATCGATCGGATGAAAGAAGCGGGCGTAACGGCGTTTCTGGTTGCGCTGTCGGGCGTGATCTGGCCGTTCATGCTCGGGGCTGCCGCCGGCCACCTGTTCGGGCTCTCGTGGAGTGTCTCGCTCTTTCTGGGGGGCGCGCTCACGGCCACCAGCGTGTCGATTTCCGCTCGCACTCTCATGGATGCCGGCCGCATGGCATCGCCCGAGGCCTCGGTCATTCTGGGTGCCGCTGTCATTGACGACGTGATGGGGTTGTTTGTTCTCGCCTTTCTCACGGCGTCGTCGGCTGGTTCGGCCACGGAGACGTTTGGGGCGGCCCCTGCGCTGTCAACGTGGGTCGATCATCATTGGGCGTTCGCCGCGCAACACTCGCTGCTGGTGCAGATGATTTTCATCGTGCTCAGTGTGGCGCTGTTCTTTGTGCTGGGGTATCTGCCGGCGAAGCGGTGGCTCGACGCGCTCATCCTGCA
>DASZYN010000486.1:0-1605 GCA_035545435.1 Acidobacteriaceae bacterium
TCCTTCGCGCTCTGCTCCAGCTGATTCCACTGCTCCACAAAACCGCGCCGCGGAAACTGCCGCTTCAGATTCGCCACGTCCTTCGGCTGCATCTTCGCCGTCAGCAATTCAATATGCGCCGCCGACGGATCCGGGCTCACGCCGAGCATCAGCAGCTTGATCAGAATCTTGTTCAGCTCCTCCAAACCCTTCACATCGGCCTTGGCCGAGATCCAGGCCGGGCACAGCACCTTCATCCACCCCTCGGCCTCAAGGGCGCGCAGAGTTCGTAACGGATCCTCTTCGTGCGCAATCTCCTCCAGTTCGTAGCCGCGAGCGAATGCCGAAATCTGCTCCATCAGGCCTTCGGTCTTCGCGTTCTGATAACGGGCCATCGTGCGCTCGTCCATCTGCCACCCCGTCCGGGCGGCGAAGCGGATCGCGCGCAGCATCCGCGAGGGGTCCTCGATAAATCCGTAATTGCTCGCCAGCCGAACGTGGCGTGCTTCGATGTCAGCAACACCGTTCAGCGGATCCAGCAGCAGTCCCCACGAGCCTTCATTCAGCGACAGAGCCATCGCGTTCGCCGTGAAGTCGCGGCGTCGCAGGTCCTCAAGGATTGGCGCCCAGTGGTAAACCGGCTTGCCCGGCTTGGGATATTCCTCCCGGCGAGAGCTGGAAACCTCGACCCGAACGCTGCCCGGGAACCAGAAGTAGAGTGTCCGGGACGGCTCATGGTCTCCCCAGAACTCGCCTCCGGCTTTCTCCATATATTTCTTCAGTTTGAGAGCATTTCCCTGAACCGAAAAATCAAGGTCGCGGACCGGGAAACCACTGGTCAGATCGCGCACCGCGCCACCCGTCAGGAAGACCGTCATGCCCGCATCGCGGGCCGCATCTCGAACGTGGCGAAGGGCGTTTTGCTGGGCGGGGGAAAGACGATTTTCAAGAAGATAAATGTAATCAGGCATGCGTGAGGTATTCTGCGTGTTGATGCCGGAAGCTTCCGACTCCGGTCCCCGGACAGCTGTCCGTAACTCCAGTGGAAGGAATGAGTTACCGGACACACTAAAGGCAATACAAACTATCAATGTAACACAAAAGTGTGCACTTTGGGCGGTGCAGTTTGCACAAATTTTGATGCGTCCCGCCGGAATGTGCAACAATCCTGCTTTCCCTTCAGCAACCACCTCGGAAACCTCTGAAACGCATGTCTTCGACCCGAAAAAAGGCGATCTTCCGCAAGTTCTCTCGGGACTGGGTCGCTGGGTATCTGCCCGCCACCTCCTTCGTCCGCGAAGGCCACATCGAGATGCTCGACCTCGACGGCAAGGTCATCGCCTTGGCCGCCCACGATGTGAAGTGGATCTGCTACGTCCGCGATTTCAATTCAGGAGAGCTGAATAACCCCGAGCGCCTCGTCCGCAAAACCTTCGCCGGCCGCCCCCGCGGTGATGGCCTCTTCGTCCGCGCTCGCCTGAAAGACGGTGACCTCATCGAGGGCCTGGCCGCCAACGACGTCACCCTGGTCGGCAGCGAGGGCGTCTTCCTCACCCCGCCCGATCTGCGCTCGAACACCCAGCGCCTCTTCATTCCTCGCACCTCAATCGAGGAGCTGGAAGTGGT
>DASZYN010000487.1:0-5682 GCA_035545435.1 Acidobacteriaceae bacterium
TGGCGCGCGCGGGCTTGGCGATCGCCAGCATCCGCAAGGATGGCGCCGAGACCACGTCGGCATCTTCAATCCAGTAGTGCGGTGACGGGCTGTCGACGAGCAGGGTCTCGAAATTCAGCTTGCTCAGATCGCCGTCGCACAGCACGATCACCTTCCCGCTCGGCGGGATCAGGTCCTTCGCCGGCGCCACCAGCACGCGGTACAGCGCCAGGCCATCAGCGTTGTGCGCCCGCAGCGGATCCTCCGGGCCAAGGAGCGCCTGCCGATAGCGTTCCACGGCGCGCGCGATCTCCGCTCTGGGCGGCAGCGGAACGACGGTCGTCTTCTGTCGCGTGATCGCCCACAGCCACGACTGCTTTTCGCCCAGCCAGTAAAACACCAGCGTCGCGCCGGACTTCCCTGCAATCGACTCTGGACGCAGGGCTGCCTCCTTCACCGAGGCGTTGCCGCCCATCACGCCCAGTCCCTGCTCCAGTGTTCGCGCTCTGCTTTGATCAGCTTCCATCAGAGCTTCCTCGATCTTGCCTTCCGAGAGCAGCAGACGGATGGAATCGTCATAGATCGGTGTGGCATTCGCAAAATACGGCAGCTTGGAATCTTCGGTTTTGATTGCCGCGCGCGCTGACTCAAATGTGCCCAGCGCGGTGACATATTCCTTCCGCGCATCCTCTCCTCGTCCTTCGACTTCAAAAAGCCGGGCGAGTTCGTGCTCGGCGCCGAGGCGCATCGTGATCTGGCTCGCCGGATCGGCGTCCACCTGGCGGAACAGGCTCTCGGCCTGCTGATCCTGCCGACGCGCCGCTGCAATCCGCCCCCGCGCCAGCGTTACATCCAGCGCGTCGAGGTGATTGCCATTGGCCCGGATCAGGGGATCGACCTGGCGGAGGTAGGATTCGGCGTTGTTGAGTTGTCCCTGTTCGATGGAGACATGAGCAAGACTCTCCAGCGAATTGACAACATCTTCCTTACTGTCGATCTGGCGCGAAAGATTCAGCGTTTGAAGGTATACTTCCGATGCTTTGGCGAGATCGTGATTCGTTTGTGCCACGACACCCTGCGTTGTCAGCCATCGCAATTGTTCCCTCAAGTTTCCGAGCGCCGCCGCACGCCGCTCTGCGTCAGCAAACAATTCCTGCGCTCTATCAGAATCTCCGAGCTGAAAATATGCCCATCCAATGTTGCCCGACGCTCGCTGAGCAAGGTCCTCTGCGCCGAGGCTCTCCGCCTCCTGATAAGCAAGACGCGACCAGTCCAGGGCTTCGTCGTAGTGCTCACCACCGAGGGACGCGAAGCCAAGATTCAGCAGTGCATTGGATTCCATCCAATGTTGTTTGTTGTCTCGCGCGAACGACAGACTTGCCAGAAAGAAACGTCTCGCCTCGGAAATTCTCCCGTGTGCCATTGCAGAAATTCCGCGCGCTCTGAGTACGCCACCACATTCTACGAGCGTCTGCACGGCACAAAGGGATTCGGCCTTAGAGAGTCTTTCGTCAGCAGCAGAAAATTGCTGCGTGTTGATGAAGGAAACGCTCTCAAGTGTCAGTGCCTCGACGCGCTCCGCAACATCCTCCGGTGGCACATTTGAGCCGACGGCCAGGTGCAGTGCCCCTTCATATAGCCCACGCCACACCATCGCCTCTGCGGCGAGCAAACGAAATCGGCGAGCCCACGCTGGACTCCTGACACGAAACTGCCGGTATCCAGCGAGAGCTTCGGATTGTGCCTTATCCAGGTGCCCCTGTAAGAAAATCTGAAGGACGTGGTTGTAATCGCTATGCGGATCGAGCTGACGGGAGTCCTGCAAGGGAGCCAGTACAACGAACAGCGCGAAACTCAGAGCAACGAGAACAAACGGGCGCCTTACGGTGCGCTGGTGCCGTTGACCACCGCGTTGCCTCCGCCCGCTTTTCCGTGGCCGATGCAGCCCATCACCATCTCCACCATGGTCAGGCTGATCGTCGTCGACGGGTGATCCCCCGGCACCGACGTCTGGTACGTCCCATGCTGGAGCCGCACCACCCCTAAATACACCTTGCCGAAGTGGGGAATATCGATCGCGTGCCCAAAGGAGGTCCCAGGGTAGCCACCCTCCGCGTGCTGGACCAGCGACCATTCAATCGTCTCCCCCGTTACGGCATTCGATGGAAGTTGATTGTAGCGCTGCCCGATTTCGTCAGGAAGACTCTTCCCTTTCAGAATTCGCGAACGCTGCTCGTTCACGCGTTCGCGAAATCCCTTGTCGCCGTGATAGATCCCATCGTTGGCCGGCTTGCTGCCCAGAAAACCCGTGTCGAGTTTTACGTCGACGTGATGTCCGGCAATCTTGAGATTCTCGAACCGCGTTCCCAGGAACGTGACCTCAGGCACATATCCATCCAGCGGATATTCCGTCGAAATCTGCGCCACGATCCGATCGGCGGTGACCACATCGAGAACGTTGAAGCCTTCCATCACAGAGGTGGCCAGCGTCACCCAACCACCACCCGGCTTCAGGCTTCGATTCCCCGCCACCTGCGAATACGCATGCCGAAAGGAGAAGATTCCCTCCAGGCGGTAGTCCACCGAGCGCTCCGATAAATATCCTCCGCCGTCGGGCACCTTCACGTACGACTGCGGTTTCACCGGCGTTTTGAGCGGCCGATGCAGATCGCCATCGAGGGCATACGCTTGTGCGTGGTAAACGTGTTCTCTCTTGGTGGGCGTGGGGGTAGGTGTGCTCTCTTCAGGCATGGAACTTGCGCGTGCTCACTTTCCGGGAGGAGTTTTACTGCTCGTTGAAGCGAACATCCAGCAACTGCCGCTCGATTTCCGTGCGGCTGCCCTGTGGGGTGATGCCCGCAATAGTAAGCGTATAAGCACCCTCCTGCAACCCCCGACCGGGAATGGACAACGAAATCGTCCCATCCCCATTCGCCGGCGCCTTTACCGTCTCCATCCAGGTTTGCTTTCCTTCCGGATTCTCGAGCGCGAAGCCAAACGATGTGTAAGTCCCGTCGTTGGGCACGTCGATCAGCAGCGTCGTGCCGTTCTTCCGGTCCGCTGTTACTGCGGTGTGCGCCCCAGCCCTCGTTCCCACGTGCAGCGTCGACCACGGTGTGACACGTGGCGCGTCCGCCGCTGACCGCAACCCCGGAATCGTCGCCAGATTCTGATAGCCAATCACTACCAGCAGCGCCGCAAACGCCGGCACGGCCCACACCGGACGCATCCAGCCGAACCAGTCGCGTCGCTTCGTTTGGGTCTTTACAGGCGCAGATCGGCCCTCCACCGGCGCCGCCGATTGCGTCATTTGCGGCAGCTGTACCTTCGCTTCCTTCAGAAACGCTGCTTCTGCGCGTATATCCAGCGCGCACTCATAACACTCGAAGAAATGCGCTTCGAACGCCTCCCGTTGTTCGGGGCTCAGCTCTCCGAGGAGGTACCGTTCTGTCGCCATCAGCTCCACAGCTTCGCCATGATCCATGGCCTCGGTCTCCCTTCTCGCTCCAGAAAATAGTGCGCCGCCCTGCTGAAACGTTTCACTATCTCGCGGCATCAGGACCTCCGCCCATCCGTTTCAGATACTCGGCTTTAAAGTTCTGCCTGGCTCGAAACAGCAGCACGCGCAGATACTCTCCATCCACCCCAAACTCCCGGCATACGTCGTCGCGATCACGCTCGTCCAGGAAAATCGCCTTCAGGACCCCGCGATCCCGCGGCGACAGCTCCGCCAGGATTTCGCGCACTTTCCCCTTCAGCTGATTCGCAGCGGCGATGTCGTGCGCGCTGGCGCCGGATGCCGGCAACTCCGGCCGATCTTCCTCGTCAAGAGATTCACTGCGCGAGTTGGCCCGATAGTGCTCGAACAGCACATTGTTGCAGACCGTGTTGACGAATGCGCCCAGCCGATCCGGCTGTCGCAGCCCGTTTTCCCTGCGCAAGGTGGCCAGCACGCGCGCGAAGGTCTCCTGACGCACGTCTTCGATGGCCTGCCGGGAGTGCAGCCGCGAGCGCAGTTTCAGATGGAGTAGTTCGGTGAAATACCCGACAAAATGCTCTTGTGTCTGAAGGTCGCCTGCGCAAAGACCTTCGACATAGCCTGCATCGAACGCATAGAACTGCAACGCGGGCCTCGCAAACCTGGGAGGACGCAAGTATAGCATCGGCCCCGGCGCCGGCTGGCGCACTCCATGCTCGCGCGAGACCGGCCTGCGCGGTGTTGCCCCACCTCTCGGCGCGCCTGAATTTGGCACAACACGTGCGCTCATGCCGTCACCCCGCACCTTCTTCTCCCCATCTGGCGAGCAGCGCTAAGGTCAGCCCGCCAGTGGAGCAGAAGTCCATTCCAGCCGCTGCTCAGACAGATGGACAGGGGGAGAGAGAACTCAGGGCAGATGCAGTTGCACCAGGAAAGCAGGATCCGGGAAAGATTCCAGCACGTCGGTCGCATCATCGCAAACTCCGATTGCGGAGCCCGGCCCCGTGGGTCAACGGTGGGCCCCGCTGGTCAGGATTTGTTCTGAGGATTCGCCGCGCTCGTTGGCGTCATTCGATCCTCTCGACCGGATAGTGCATCTCCACCGCCCTCCGTTTCACGATCGGGCCATTCATCGCCGTGTCATTGAAATGTCTTCGTTCAGGAGAAGTCTGCCGCCCGATGCCCCCTACACACATCGGTACAAAGTTGTGACAAAGGCCTAACAAATGGCATTTCTCGCCCCCGCATACTCGCCCCCATAGCAACAGGTTTTGGGAGACGACCGTATGAAACCCACCTTCGCGATCCGCGGGACGATCACCGCCGCTCTGCTCCTCCTCGCGGCCGGCGCCGCTCTGGCGCAAACTCCCGGAACCGGAGCCATCTCCGGCATCGTCACCGATCCGCAGAACCACACTGTCGGCAGCGCCGATGTCCTCGCCGAAAACGAAGCGACCCACATCGTTCGCTCCGCCACCACCGGCGCCGACGGCGAATTCCGCATCCCGCTGCTGGTGCCGGGCAGGTGGACCGTGACCGTCCGCGCTCCCGGATTCGCCCCGAACGCCACGCACGAAGTTGAGGTAACCGTTAGCGAAACGCGCTCCCTGACTGTGCAGCTCGCCGTTGCCGCCGACGCCGGCACCACCGTCCACGTTTCCGGTCGGGCTGAAGATGTTCAGGCCGAAAGCTCCACCCTTGGCGGCGTGGTCGACGAAACCGCGATTCAGACCCTTCCCCTCGCCAGCCGCAACTACACCCAGATCCTTGGCCTCTCCCCGGGTGTCGTTGTCGATCTGCCGAATGCTGCGCAGCTCGGCTCCGGCAGCCAGAACGTCGCCTCTGACGGAGCAACGCCCACCGCGAACAACATCCAGTTCAACGGCATCGATGCCAACAACCTCGCGGAGAACTCCGCTGCCATCGCCGAAACTTCTGAAGTTGGCGTCGCCATTCCTGCTCCCGACACGATCCAGGAATTCCGCGTCCAGACGGCCAACTTCGACGCCGCCTATGGTCGCGGCAGCGGGGCCAACGTCGATCTCGTCAGCAAATCCGGCGCAAACAACTTCCACGGCAGCGCATGGGAATTCGTTCGCAACAACCTCTTCAACGCGAACGATTTCTTCTCAAAGCTAAGCGGCCAGCCCAAGCCCGACCTTAAACAGAACCAGTTCGGCGCGGCCGCAGGTGGACCGATCCTTCACGACCGCACCTTCTTCTTC
>DASZYN010000488.1:0-6419 GCA_035545435.1 Acidobacteriaceae bacterium
TGCTTCCGGTGGTGGTGATGGGCCTGATCAACGTCATGGATCCCGGCTACTCGAAACCACTGCTCAAGGATCCGTTCGGACACAAGCTCCTGCTGCTCTGTGTCTGCCTCATCATGCTGGGGGCTTTTTTCATCAACCGCATTATCAATTCGATCGACGTTTAGGGAGAGAGACTCGCCGCCATGATGATCTTCTTCTACATTGCGCTCTCCTTCACGGTCTTCTTCGTGATCACGCTGCTCTGCGCGCCCTTCCTGCTCCGCCCCTCTGTGCAGGCCCGCCGCATCCTGGACGTGGTGACGAGCGATCGCCCGGACAAACGGACAATCCGCAGCAAGGAAGTCGTCAAGGACAAACTGCTCTCTCTGGCGCGCGCCTTTCGCGCCCGTCTGGGGCTCTCCGAAGACGAGAAGCTGCGTCAGCGCTTCGTGAGCGCCGGCCTGAAGGGTGGGAGCCAGCTGGACCTCTACTTCACCGCCCGCTTCGTCGGTCCGGCGGCGGGCGCCATTGGCGGCAGCTTCATCCACAGCAATACCGCCTTCTGGTGTCTTGCCCTGGCCGCTGTCGGATATCTGCTTCCCGACATCTGGCTCACGCGGGCCGTCAAAAAGAGGCAGACGAAGATTCAGAAAGGCATTCCCGACGCCATCGACCTGCTCGTCATCTGCGTTGAAGCCGGTCTGGGCATGGATCAGGCTCTTCTCCGCATCGGCCAGGAAATTGCCGTCAGTTATCCGGAGCTGAACGAAGAGTTCAACCAGGTCAACCTTGAACAGCGCGCCGGCAAGCCCCGTCTCGACGCATGGCAGAGTCTGGCCGAGCGCACCAAGCTGGAGGAGTTTCAGTCCCTGGTCACAATGCTCCAGCAGACCGATCGTTTCGGCACTCCGATCGTTCGCGCCCTGAGCCGTTACTCGGAAGAGATCCGTACCGCGCGGCGGCAGCGCGCGGAGGAAGCGGCGGCCAAGACGAAGATCAAGATTTTGTTCCCTCTTGTCTTCTTTATTTTTCCCTGCCTGTTCATCGTGCTGCTGGCTCCGGCCATCCTCACGCTGACCAGTACTTTGAAATGATCCGCAGGTTCGTCGGTTTGCGAAAATGTGTGTCCGCCTGATCGTTGGGTAGTGCACCGGAAAGGAGATCTCAACATGGAGTCAAGCATGATCGTTCGCGTTGTGGCCCTGGCCATGGCGGTGATCGTTGTCGGCGTCATCATCCTGCGCAGAAGGAAGCAGAAGTCTGCGTAATATACCTGTCGCTGTAGTCCGGTCCTGAATGACGGCGCTTGCCGGGAAAGGAGAAAGGCCATGGGTGGATCCCTGATGATTCGTGCAGTCGCCGGAGCACTGGCGGTGCTTGTTTTCGGCGTGATCGTCCTGCGCAGGAAGCGGACGGCCTGATTTTCAGGCCCGTAACCCTGGCGATCCTGACCCTGTTCGTCAGGACCGGAACCGGCAATTCTGCCGAGCGGATTCTCCCGGGCGAAGCTTTCAGTTCGCTTCGGGAAATCTCTCGTCTGCAACGCTGTAGACCGCCCTGCAACCGGCGGAAGAGGCGGCCACGTGCACTATCTCACTGTCACCATTCCGAAGAAGGCCGTTACCATCGGCGCGCGCATCGGCCTCGCCGACACGTTCCTGTCCCGGCTGGTCGGCCTTCTCGGAAAATCCTCTCTCGATGACGGTGCCGGCCTGCTCATCCGGCCCTCCTCCGGCGTCCATACCATGTGGATGCGCTTCGCCATCGACGTCATTGCGCTGGACCGGGATCTGCGCGTTCTCAAGACCTGGCAACGCCTGCCGCCCTGGCGCATGACCGAAGTGAGCTTTAAAACCCACAGCGTTCTCGAGCTCGCTCCCGGCCAGATTCACCACCTGAACATCGAGCCCGGCGATCAGCTCGCCCTGGGTTGAGCTGTCCCCGCATCCGCGTTCGCAGCTTTGACACTTATTCGTTCTAACGAACATCCTTAATACATATGGTTCCTGGACACCGTACGTTCGGCAGTGCCGTTCCCTGCCCGGAGGAAGCCGTCTTCGTCGAACTCATGCGAGCCGCCGACCGTCTGGCGCGCCGCCCTGCCCAATTCCTGAAAAAACACAACCTTTCGTCGAATCAGTACAACGTGCTCCGCATCCTCCGCGGCGCGCCGGACGGGCTTCTTTGCGGGGAGATCGCCTGCCGCATGATCTCCCGCGATCCCGACATCACCCGTCTCCTCGACCGCCTCGAGAAACGAGGCCTCATCGGCCGTTGCCGCGAAGATCCCGATCGCCGCAAGGTCCTTGTCCGCATTACATCCGCCGGGCTCACTCTGCTGGCGCGCCTCGATAAAGCCGTGTGCGATCTCCACCGAAGTCAACTCGGCCACCTCGCCCCCCGTCAGCTTCGCCAGCTCTCGCTTCTGCTCGTCGCCATGCAGCAGACCGGCTGATTCGGCTGCCGGTCCTGGCCGCACGCGTTTTTACAGATATTTGTTGCAACGAACATCTCCTTGCCGCATCCATTGATGAGGAGGAGTTTCCGCCATGAGCGCAACCGCTGTTGTCCCCGCTGCCACCACCACCTGGACCATCGACCCGGTCCACTCCACCGCCGAATTCCGCGTCAAGCACATGATGATCGCCAATGTCCGCGGCCGCTTCACCGGTGTCACCGGCAAGCTTGCCTACAACGCCGGCGACGTCGCCAAATCCAGCATCGAGGCCTCCGTCGACGTTGCCACCATCGATACTCGCGATCCCCAGCGGGATACCCATCTCAAAGGTTCCGACTTCTTCGATGTCGAGAAATTTCCCACCATGACCTTCAAGTCATCGAAAGTTACCCGTAAATCGAACGGCTCCCTCTCGGTCTCCGGCCCACTCACCATTCACGGCATCACAAAGGATGTCGAGTTCGAAATCGAAGGTCCGACGCCGGCTGTCAAAGACCCGTGGGGCAACACCCGCATTGGTGTTATCGCAACCACGAAGATTGACCGTCGTGAGTACGGACTCAATTTCAACGCAGCGCTCGAAACCGGCGGCGTCCTGGTTGGCGAAGAAGTGCACATCACCCTCGAACTTGAATTCGTTCAGGCCGCCTGAGCGGCGGCGCGGAACATCGGCCCACCCTGCCCAGGGGGAATCGCCTGTGAAAGGATGAACTGTCCGGGTTTCGGAATGCACCCAGGAGAGAAACGGCGATTCCCGACGGCCTGACAATCCGCCTGCAACTGCAGATCCGCGGCGTCGTCCAGGGCGTCGGCTTCAGGCCCTACGTCTATAACCTCGCCCGGCGTCACGCACTCGGTGGATTCGTCCTCAATTCCGCTCGTGGCGTGTTCATCGAAATCGAAGGCGATCCCGTCACGATCGAATCCTTCGTCGCTTCCCTTTCCGCCGAAGCGCCTCCGCTGGTCCGCATCGCCCAGATCCTCCGCAAAGAAATTCCCGTCACCGGCGACACCGCCTTCGTCATTCACGAGAGCGATTCCGCTGGTTCGGCCTTCGCCCTGGTCCCGCCCGACATCTGCGTGTGTGATGCCTGCCTCGCCGACACACGCGACCCCGACAATCGCCGCTACGACTACCCGTTCACGAACTGCACCAATTGCGGTCCGCGCTACTCGATCATCGTGGACGTTCCCTACGATCGCCCCATGACCACCATGGCGGAATTCGCCATGTGCTCGGATTGCCTGCGCGAGTACAAGGACCCGGAGAACCGCCGATTCCACGCCCAGCCGAACGCGTGCCCTGTCTGCGGCCCGCATCTTGAACTTGCCGAACCAAAGGTGGAAGCGAATCATGCATCGTCCAATTCGCAGAGCCCTCGTTCAGTCCTGCTCCGGGTAGCCGATGTTCTCCGCGGCGGCGGTATCGTCGCCTGGAAGGGACTTGGCGGCTATCAACTGGCCTGCGACGCGCGCAACGCTGCCGCCGTTGAGGAACTGCGCCGCCGCAAACACCGCAACGAGAAGCCCTTCGCGATCATGGTGGCGACCGAGGCCGTCGCCGAGTCGCTCTGCTTCCTCTCGGCTGAAGAACGCAGCGCCCTGATCTCGCGCGAGCGGCCCATTGTGCTGCTTCGCCGACGTTCGGGCGTCGATCTCGCTGACGCCGTCTCGCCCGGCAATCCAGCAACCGGCGTGATGCTTCCCTGCACGCCAATGCACGATCTTCTCTTCCGCATCCTGCGCGAGCGCTGGGAGACTGAACCGGCGCTCATCATGACCAGCGGCAATATCAGCGAAGAGCCGATCGTCACCGAGAACGCGGAAGCCGAGGAACGCCTCGCCGGCATCGCGGACGCCTTTGTTCACCACAACCGGCGCATCCACACGCGCGTCGACGACTCGGTGGTCCGCATCGTTGCAGGACAAGCGATGCCCATTCGCCGCGCCCGCGGCTACGCCCCCATGCCTGTGTTCCTCGGCCGCGGCGAAGCCGAAGTCCTGGCCTGCGGCGCCCAGCAAAAGAACACTCTTTGCCTCACTCGCGCCGGATTCGCCCTCCCCAGCCAGCACCTGGGCGATCTTGAAAATTTCGAAACGCTGCGCTTCTTCGAGGAGACGCTCGATCGAATGAAGCGGTTGTTCCATGTGACGCCGGCGGCCGTGGCCTACGATCTGCACCCCGGCTACCTGAGCACGCAGTTCGCGCTCGCCCTGCCGGATCTGCAGAAAATCGGCGTACAGCACCACCACGCCCACATTGCCAGCTGCATGGCCGAGCACCAACTGGATGGCGAGGTCATCGGCGTGGCCTGGGACGGCACCGGCTTCGGCACCGACGGCACGATATGGGGCGGTGAATTCCTGGCGGCAGGCTATTTGGGATTTGAACGCTATGCGCGGCTGCGGCCGGTGCTGCTCCCTGGCGGCGACTCGGGTGTGCGCGAGCCCTGGCGCGTTGCCCGCAGCTATTTGATGGATACGTTCGACTCAATTCCGGACCATCCGCACTGGCATGCAATGGCCTCGCCCGAGCGCCTGCGGGTCGTCGACCAGATGCTCGTGAAGAAGATCAACACGATGCCTACCTCCTCCGCCGGACGCCTCTTCGACGCCGTCGCTTCTCTCATCGGCCTGCGCCAGACGGTTTCGTTTGAGGGCCAGGCGGCAATGATGCTCGAAGCGGCCGCTGCAGGAGACTCTTCAACCACTGCTTACGGTTTCTCTCTTACCGGCAACTCGCCCATAGACATCGACCTTCGCTCGATGATCCGTGAGATTCTCGCCGGAATCGAGGCCGGAGAACCGCAGCCGCGCCTCGCCGCTCGCTTCCACGCAACGCTTGTTGCTGTGATTGCCGAAGTCTGCCGCCGCATGCGCGTCGATCTCGGGTTCAACCGCGTTTGCCTCAGTGGCGGATGCTTTCAGAACGAGCTGCTCCTCGAAGGCTGCCTCCACGCTCTGCGCCACGACGGATTCGAGGTCTTCACCCACCGCGAAGTCCCCGCCAACGACGGCGGCATCTCCCTCGGCCAGGCAGCGATTGCGTGCGAAACGCTCCGGCAGCAATGATGGAGGCAGAGAGACGGCGGGACAGGCCCAGTCGGCGTGGGCCAGGGCGCAGCCTCTTACCGACGCGTGCAGTCAGACAGACGCGGCAGGAACCTGTTCGACCGTCACGACTCCTTCGGGAAGACCGGCGTACGCTCGGGCGCTGCTCCATTTCCATTCCTCGGGACTCTCCGCCAGCCTTGCCTTCACCGGCTCCGCGTGCATCGAGGCCAGGGAACTCGCGACAGCCTCGGCTCCCACAATATGCGTGTCCGACCAGCGGCTCTCCCAAACCTGCTCGTCCGATCGCGCGGAGCTGTTGTACCTGCGGCGATATCTGGCCCGCAGCATTTCGACCGCATTGGCTGCGGTATCGATCTCCGGCTCACGCATCAGCAGGCTGAAATGGTCCGGCATCACGACATACCCAACAACCGCGAAGCGAAACTTGACGCGCAGCTCTTCCATCAGGCGTACGAACACATCCCGATGCTTCTCTTCCGCGAGCTTCGGCAGTCTTTGGTAGCAAGTGCACGTGATCAGATGGAAATGGCCCTTCCCGTAGACGGCTTCACGGAACTTTGACATAACGTTGAGTGTAAGAGCAGCAACGCGATTCTTTTGAATTTCGTGGTTACGAGGCCTCGACAGAGAGTCAAAAACGAATGAGCAGGCTTCCAACAGTGCGTTTCGCGCGATACCCGTCCGCGGTCTTCCTGCTCCTCCTCTTTACCGCCTGCTCCCGTGATCGGCTCATCCTCCCCAACAGCTCCGTGCTTCTGCCTGCTGACGGGCGCACGCACACCGTGACCACGATTGTGCGTCAAAGCGGAAGCGTTCTGACGCCCGCGCAAATCGAATCGGCCTCGCCCGAGCTGCATTTCGCGCCTCATCCCGGCAATTCGCTCGCGGTGCTCGTGCGGGCGCCGGT
>DASZYN010000489.1:0-1662 GCA_035545435.1 Acidobacteriaceae bacterium
ATCCTCTTTGGGGAAGTGAATCCATCCGGGCGTCTGCCGATCACGTTTGCGAAAACTGACGCGCAGCTGCCGCACCCTGAGGTCCCAGGCATGGACCTGATCAAGAATCCGGGGCCGGGTCATCACAGACCGGGCGAACTGCCCTTGTTCGACGCTCCGGCAACAGAAGGTGTCCGTGTCGGTTACAAATGGTTCGAGTCCAAACAGGAGGAGCCCCTTTTCCCGTTCGGATTCGGACTCTCGTACACCACGTATGCGTTCTCCGACCTGAAGGCCTCAGAACACGAGGTTACGGTCACGGTGCGCAACACCGGGAATCGCGCCGGAACCGAGGTCGCGCAGGTCTATGCGGTCCTGCCGAAGTCAACCGGCGAATCGGATTTCAAGCGCCTGGTTGCGTGGGATCGCGTTGCGCTGGCAGCGGGCGAATCGAAGACGGTCACGCTGAAGATCGACCCGCTCTATCTGTCGATCTTCGATGTCAGCAAGAACCAGTTCGTGCTGGCGCCTGGAGATTATGAAATTCTCGCCGGCTCGTCCTCGCACGACACAGCTGTCAACACCACGGTCCACGTTGCGGACTAGCTCTGCCTGGCGCTCAAAACAAAACGGCCCCGCGATCGACTCGATCCGGGGCCGTGACATTTCTGAAATGGGAACGCTCTAGTTGGCCGATCCTGGGCTTGCTGGCTGCGTGCTCGCCGTGGTGGCCGGCGGGTGCGCTGCGGCCCCTTTGCCACCTTCGGCTGTCGAACCATCCAGCTCGACCTTGCCGGAATAGATGGCGTTGTCTTCCACCGAGAGCCGGGCGGCGCGGATATCGCCATTGACCCGGCTTCCCGCGCGCAGTTCGACGCGGCCCTGCGCATGAATATCGCCCTGGAGCGAGCCCTGCACGACCACATCGCGCGCTGTTACGTTGGCGGTGACGCGCGCGTTGGTCCCAATCGTCAGCCGATGTTCGGTCAGCGTGACCGTGCCCTCCACCAGACCCTCGACCATCAGGTCTTCATTGCCTTTCACTTCTCCGCGAATCTGGACCGATTTCCCGATAACGGCAGCTGCTTCTCCCGGCATTGCGCAAACTCCCCTCTTGTGTTGGCTTTCTCCGCACTATACGCAACGCTACGTCAGGCCGCAAGAAAATTGCCAGCGGACTATGCGGTTCGCTGCAGTTTTGCGGCGCCGGGCCACAACTCCGCCTGGACCGGCCATGCGGGCTTTTTTCCCGGCAACGGCTCATCGCCGAAGCGCTGCTCAAGGCGGTGCTTTCGCACCACGGCGCGCACCAGAGCCGAAACGCGTTCCTGATACGCCTTTGAGACGAACGCTCGTTCGCCGTAGCGCGCCTCGTAGGCCTTCACGAGTTCCGGGAAGTGCTCCTGGACGAAACGGAGGAAGACGGGTTTGGAACTCGGCTTCAGGAACAAAGGCTGCGATGAAAAGAAGCTTGCGCCGGCCTTCTTCGCGCGACGCGCCATGGCTTCGAGCGCCCGGGGGGTGTCGGTAATGCCGGGCATGAGGGGTGAACACAGGATGCCGGCCTTCAGCCCGGCAGCACGCAAACGCTCCACGGTGCGGAAGCGGAGATCGGGCCGCGGGGCGCGCGGCTCCAGGATCCGCGCCAGGGCCGCATCGGAGGTCGTAATTGTCAGGGCGATC
>DASZYN010000490.1:0-1889 GCA_035545435.1 Acidobacteriaceae bacterium
ACCTCCGCCGCCGTGCACACCACGGTTCGGTTTCGCCCCGTATTCTTGGCCTCGTAAAGCGCCTGGTCCGCGAGACTCAGAAGTTCCGTCTCTGTGCGGGCGCACTGTGGAGCAAGAGTGGCCCCGATGCTGATGGTCAGGTTCACCGTCGAGCCTGCGGCCCGGAAGGGTGCAGAGGCGATCGCCATGCGAATGCGCTCGGCGCCGGCCTGAGTTTCCTCACCGTTGCACCCTGGCAGCAGGATCAGGAATTCCTCGCCGCCGTAGCGTCCGCACAGGTCGTAGCCGCGAGTCGCATGCGTGATGCGGAGGGCAATCTCTTTCAGGACCTGATCGCCCGCCAGATGGCCCAGAGTATCGTTCACCGGCTTGAAGTGATCGACATCGGCCATCAAAATCCCGATCGAAGACCCGGTGCGCCCGCAGCGCTCCAATTCCTTTTCCAGAAGTTCCAGAAGTGCCCGGCGATTCCACAGCCCGGTCAGTGCGTCGTGCGTCGCCTGATGGCGCAGCTTCTCCTGGGCTTCGAGCAGATCGTGCTGCAGCAGCAGCACGCTGGCCAGCGAATCGCTTTTTTCCTGATGCGCGGCCTCAGCCTGCACGCGGAGCGCGTCGGCCTCACGCAATTGCTGGCGGATCGTATCCGTATGACGCCGCACCTGCTGGCGTAAAACCAGATTCCAGACAACAACAATGAGAATCACAGCTCCCAGAGGCAGCACAATCAGCAGAGTGTGCCCCGTCGTCCACCACGACGGCCGGTGAAGCACAACGATGTCCTCCGGCGACCGCAGAAGAATACTCAGTTCCCTGGGCGTCTTATCGTCGGCGACATGAATCACGCAGATTCCCCGAACGCGCAGCCGGCTGCCCAGCTTGAATCGCTCCAGATCCTCACTGCGGCTGCCCGGAGGGAGTACGGCCAGGAAAGAAATACCGTCGGCGCTGAGCACCATATCGGGGCTGCCGGTGTCTTCGCGCGTGTGGTCCAGGTAGAGTGCGTCCACTTCGATCGACTCCGCATCATGATCGCCGGCGAGCGCTTCCGCTGCAGTCAGATGAACCGCCGCCGGCGGCGGAGCCGTGCCCGTCTGGCGAAGAATCGAGTTCTCCAGCACCGCCGTGTAGTCCCCGATGGCCGGAAATCCCGCTGCGTCGACAACGTCGCCCACATGCACCGTCACCGGCTCCTCCGTGGCGACGAAGATCCCATGCTCACGAGCCATCAGGGAAAAGTGCTGGTTGCCCCATGTGGACGTGACCACACCCTGCACGTGAACTCTGTGTCCGGGGCCCCGCTGGGGCGGCCTCATCACATCCTCCACGCGCCGAGGCGGGCGCGTGAAAGTGTCGATGGCCGGTACTTCCACCTCCAGGTAGGACATGTCCGGCATAAAAAGATACGTGCCGATGAGCTGCTTTCTGTCGTTGAAACGCGCCCCCGCAGCGGCGCGAATCACAACCCGGGCGTCGACCAGGCCCCCCGGATTGCGCGCCACGAAATCCGGAGTCATCACCTCGAGCCGATCCGGCCCCGATGCCAGCGTGATCGCGACTTCGTCCCCGTCCCAGACAGGGCGTATCGAACGGATAATCCCCCGAACCGCGATCCATTGAGAGTCCACCGCGCCGGCCAGAACCCGATCGAAGCTCGTCGGAGCCGGCTTTGGCAGAGGCGCGTGACCCAGAAGCCGGAAGCGTGCATCGACAATCACCGGGGTCAGTTTCCCGGAACCGGTGAACCCGTCCACCGCGACGATGTCCCCGCATCGCAGCGAAGCGGGAGGCTGCCCTCGCATGTGGACAAAGATTCCGTCCGTCGAGTCCTGCAGGAAGAGAAGTGGCACTTCCGCCTGATAGAAAGTCACCTGAGCGCGAGCCAGATGGAC
>DASZYN010000491.1:0-17887 GCA_035545435.1 Acidobacteriaceae bacterium
GCGGGCAGCATCGGAGCCAATATGACCATTGCCACATCGCCAGGCCAGGGTACGCGGGTGGCGGTCCTCGCTCCCCTGCCCCGGCGCGGCACGCTGAGCATCTGGGCGGGCCTGCTGTGGAAACGGCTGCGAGGCCAGTCACTTCTATGAACAGACCCGATAAGCGAGTTACGAGAATCCTGATTGTTGACGATCACCCGGTGATTCAGGCCGGACTGGCAAGCATGCTGGCCACTCACCCCGAGGTGAGGGTGATGGGCGCGGTCTCGAGCGGCGAGGAGGCCCTGGCCCGAATGGAAGAGGACATGCCCGACATCGTGCTGCTCGACCTCCGCATGCCGGGGATGACGGGCATCGACCTCCTCCATGCGATGCGCCAGAAGAAGATGTGCGCGCGTGCCATCGTCCTCACAAGCTTCGAAACCGACGAGAACATCTATCGCGCGATTCAGGTGGGGGCCCAGGGCTATCTCCTGAAGGACACCTCGCAGCGGGAGATGCTGCAGGCGATTGCGACCGTGCATGCCGGGAGGAAATATATCCCCGGACAAATTGCGGCGCGGCTCGCGGAGCGGATGATGCGATCCAGCCTGACGGCAAGAGAGCTCGAAATTCTGAATATGCTTGCCAAGGGGCTTACCAATAAGCAGATCGGAGGAGTGCTGAAGATCAGTGACAACACGGTTCGTAATCACGTGAACAGCATTCTCGAGAAGCTGGAAGTAGCGGACCGCACGGAAGCAGTCACTGTAGCTATTCAGCAGGGAATTATCCAGATCGACAGCTGACCCGCAACCCGCATTGCGCCTGTCTGTGTGGGATCCTGCTTCGAGATAGAACATCTGGACTATGTGGCGCCCTGCAGGAGTGAGTAGCATCAGCTATCAGGAACGGAGACAGCCTGGCGCGTGAACCTGCCCCTGCCTGAAGTTTTGGATGAATCCTACCACCGGTCCAGGCGTGCGGGAATCACGCGTTCTGGATGGAGCGTGCTTCTCTGCATACTGCTGACCGGCTTGGGCGCAGTGGCGCAGGACACCGCGTATCCCCCGCAGGATGCGCAGATCCCTGGTCCTTCCACCAAGGCGGATTTTCCCGCATGGCTGGCCGATATCCAGCACTGGCGCGCCGAGCGCCTGATGCGCATGGGTTACTACGAGACGAACTATGCACGCCCGGAACTGAAGTGGACACAGCGAGACTTCGTTTGCGTGCAGATGATGATCGAGGAGCGCACGTTCTTCGACGCGAATAACAGTGTCTACACGGTGGACGCTTTTCTCGACCGGCTGAAGAACGAGTTCGGGGGCGTCGACAGCGTACTTATCTGGGATACCTACCCCAATCTCGGAGTCGATAACCGCAACCAGTTCGATCGGCTGCGCGATATGCCCGGAGGCATCGAAGGCGTCCGCCAGGTAGTGGCTGCCTTTCATCGGCGCGGTGTGCGGGTGTTCTTCCCGGAGACTCCGTGGGACATGGGCACGCGCGACGAGGGCGTTCCGGACTGGACGGCGCAGGCTCAGCTGATGAAGGACGTCGGCGCCGATGGGCTGATGGGCGACACTCTGGACGGCATGCCGGACGCCTACCTGCAGGCTTCCAACGCAGTCAGGCATCCCCTCGCCCTGCATCCGGAGGGCATTCCACCCGATGAAACCCTGGCCTGGAACGAAATGACGTGGGGATACTGGAGTTACCCCTTCGTTCCCATGATCAGCCGTTACAAATGGCTGGAGCGACGTCACATGCCCATGCTGGTCAGCGGCGGCCGACATCACATCCCGGAAATTCAGGCAGGCTTCTTTAACGGCGTTGGCGTGTCCGATCAGGAAGATGTAGTTGGCATCCACAACGAGTTCACCGCACGCGAAGACGAAGCGCTGCGACGCACCACGCGGATCAAACGCACCTTCGGAGACGCTATGGTGAGCGCGAAATGGGAACCGCACACGCCCACGGTGCAATATGGCGTCTTCGCCAGCCGCTTTCCTGGGAAGGCGGAGACGGTTTGGACCCTCATCAATCACAACCCCTACGAGGTGGAGGGCCGCCAGATCGAGGTGCCGTACCAGCCCGAAATCCGCTACTACGACCTGTGGCATGGCGAAGAACTCAAACCTGAGATCCATGGCGCCATCGCTACACTCAGCTTTCGCATGGAGCCGGAGGGATTCGGCGCGGTCCTGGCGATCGAGTCTGCGAGCCTGTCGCAGCCGGCCCAGGACTTACTGGCGGAGATGCATGCGTCGGCAACAAAACCTCTGACCGCCTACTCCGATGACTGGCAGCCGCTCCAGCAGCAGATGATTCCCATCGCGCGCGCGAAAGCCAATGCCGAAGCCCGCAAGGACATGGTGCGGATTCCGGCTGGCACCTTCGAGTTTCGCGTCCACGGAATCGAAGTGAACGTGAAGGACGACGCGGGTCTGGATGTGCAGGAATCCTGGGAGGACGCGCCGCGGCGATTCCACGATTACCCGATGACGGTGCCAACGTTCTACATCGATCGCTACCCGGTGACCAACGAGCAGTACAAGGCTTTTCTCGACGCCACCCACTATCATCCCCGCGACGACCACAACTTTCTCCGCGACTGGAGCAACGGCACCTACCCGGCAGGCTGGGGAGAGTGTCCGGTAACGTGGGTCTCTCTTGAGGATGCGCGCGCCTACGCCCGGTGGGCGGGCAAACGTCTGCCGCACGAGTGGGAATGGCAGTACGCCGCGCAGGGTGCTGACGAACGCATCTACCCGTGGGGCAACCAGTGGGATCCCTCAGCCGTTCCGCCTCCCGACAAGGGGCGCGCGCTGACCGGCCCTGCCGAGGTGACCGCCCATCCGCGGGGAGCCAGTCCCTTCGGCGTCATGGACATGGTGGGGAACGTGTGGCAGTGGACCGATGAGTTTGAGGACACGCATACCCGGTCCGCGATTCTGCGTGGCGGCAGCTACTACCAGCCGCAAGGTTCGATGTGGTATTTCCCGCAGGCTTACCGGCTTGATGAGCATGGCAAATATCTGCTGATGGCGCCGAGTCTCGACCGCTCCGGAACCATCGGATTCCGCTGTGCGGCGGACGCAGACTGACAAAAGATACCGGTGCAATGCGACGCTTCGCTCCGGAGTGCAGAGGATGGATTCGGTGGATCTGAAGTCGAGACGGAGATTTCTGAAGGGCGTCCTGGCGCTGCCGGCGGCAGGAACGCTGTCGCGTTTCAGCCTGTGGCCTTCAACGAACGACAGGTCCGGGCGGCTGCCCGCGCAGACCCCGCAGGCGGAGCCGGGGCGGATCGAAAATGCTTATGTGAAGTTCCTGCCCGGCGAACGTGAATCGCTGGAACAGACTCCGCGCCTCATTGCTGTCCACTCCGACGCGGTCGTCGCCGATTTCAACGGCACGCAGCGGCTCGTGGCTGTAGGTGCGTCCAACGAAGGCTGGTTGCTCGCGGCCATTATCCCCTGGCTCAACGGGACGCCAACCGCCGTCCTGGAAAAACACGTAACCCATCGCGGCGTGCTCGTCTATCTGACAACGGATGGCGAAATTGCGCGCATCCCGAAGTTTGTTGGAGACCTTTCGCAGATTCGGCCCCGCCCCATCCAACCGCCCAGCGGAGTGAAATTCGAACGGCCCGCCCGATACGTTCCCGGCCCGGACGTCCTGGGTAACGCGGTGCTGCAGAGCGACCGCGATCCCGAGTACGAGAATGTTGCCGCGCTGGGCGAAGAGTTCATCGGCTGGACACTCGTCGCGAACGAGGAGTGCGGACCGGAGCGTTCGCTCTGGCTCGAAGCCGATGGGCGCTCGCGCGAGTTCGGCACCGATGCCCAGTCGCTGTGGGCGCCGGACATGACCGGGCGCTATTTCGACCCGCAACGTCTGCTTCCGTCCGGATATCTCTACGACTACGTTCATGGCTACAGCAAGAGGACCATGCTGGGGGGCTTTCTGCCCGCAGCCGATATCGGCGTCTGGAATCCGGAATACGAAACCGGTTACGAAGTGATGATGGTGCTTCCGCCGGGTGGCGACGCGCGGCCCATTGCCCGTGTTCGTGCCATGGTGCCCGAAGCCGATGGTGATCGACTGATTCCCGACGGAGATAGCGGTGCACCCCAGAAGTCGCAGGCCGGTGAGTCGGTCGACCGGTACTGGAATGGGTCCGCCGCAGATTTCTTCACCGCCGCGGTCAGCGCCTGGAACCGCTGGCATCACTTCTTCGATGACCGGATGCAGGTTGAGATTCCCGACGAGTGGCTCCTGCAGGCAGCGCGCGGGGGTATCGCCCTCTCGCGATCCAGTTATCGCGGACTCCAGCCGACTTATCAGATCGGCGAGGGCGCCTATACCAAGATTCCGGAGCGGAGCCACGCGCTCTTTCCTGTCGCCCATTACGAATTTGTCTGGGCGCACCAACTTTGGAATCTGACTGCGGAAGTGGAGCCCTGCTTCCAGTTCTATCTCGACCACTACATCCTTCCCAACGGGAACTTCCTCTACAACACGCAGGATCAAGTAGAGGCCCCGCTGAATGCCGGCGTCTTCCTGGAGAACTCCGCACGCGCCTGGGATTACGCGCGCGACCTCGATGCCCTGCGCGCGCGAATGCCAATTCTCCGGCGGATGGCGGAACACGTTCGGGGACGCATCGCATATTCGAAAAGCCATTTCCCGGCATCGGATCCGCGCCACGGCCTCGTATGGGGCTCTCCGGAAGCGGATCTCGGTGACCCCAGGGACGACTATCCGGAATCGCATCCTTTCTACTATCAGAATGCAGCCTGGACCTGGCGGGGCTTTCGCGAGCACGCGCGCGCGCTGGCTTCAGCAGCCGCAGCGCACTCCGATCCCGCACTTCTGGAGGAGTCGCGGATCTACGCCGCCTGGGCAACCGACCTGCGCGCCGACGTGGAGTCGTCTCTCAGCAAGGTGCTCGCGCTCCGCAATCCCAAGATGAAGCAGGCCGGCATCACCCCCTTCACTCCCTTCGATACCCATCGCAAGCCGACAGACCTTTCCAGCTATGAGAATCACCGCTTCATGGAAGACTGGTGGATGAGCGACTGGGGCGATCCGGAACTCGACCTTGGTCATTTCCGGCACCGGGAGATTGCCGGCCTGCAGATCCTGGGTATGAACACCGACGGCGCATATCCGCGCACGTCGAACTTTATGTCGCACGGAACTCTGGCGGGCCGCATCCGGCAGGAAGATTACCGGCCTTTTCTGCTCGCGCTGTATGCGCTGTGCTGTTACACCATGGACTCCGGCAGTCGCTATTCTCCAGAGGACGCGATGCTGCCCGGCGGCTATCCCGGCGACGGCAGTCCCTACGGATGGTCGGCGGTCGTCAACAGCGAGTTGCAGGCGGCCTTGGGACTTCGCTGGCTCCTCTGCTACGAGGAGCATGATCAGGACGTTGTTCATCTCCAGAAAGCTGCGCCAAAATCCTGGTTTCTGCCCGGTGAACGGATTCAAGTGACGAACTGCCCCACGCGCTTTGGAACCGTCTCATGGACAACGACGACGCGGAACGGTGGCGGCTGGAAAATGAATCTGGCGCTGCCACAACCGTTTGCTGCGGATCTTCACGTGCATATCCATCCGCCGGACGGCCGCCCGCTGCGCAGTGCCTCGCTCGGCACCGTGGAGAAGGCTTGTGTGGTTCTGCCTGCGGGGCTGATAGCCAATCGGACCAATCTTGAGATTGAGATCTCCTGATCTCGCCAGCGGACGCTTTCGTCCACGACTGGCGGAGCAGAATTTGTCCATCTGGCGCTTCAAGCCAGGGTTTTACTCCTAAGCGCTAATTGTCGCTCCCCAAGGGGCACCCCTTGCGGGGCACCCATTGGTTTTCACCTGACGCCTGGGAGTGAGAATGAGAGCGGGCACTTTCGGTTGAAGCGCCGCCGTCGAAATTCGTAAGTTCCTGATCCTATAGCGCTTTCTGCTTTCGGGACCAGGGGGTCGGAGGTTCAAATCCTCTCTCCCCGACCATTTAAATCAACAATATAGGCTTGAGCCTGAGGGTCGGAAACTGGCTGGGGCACCCAAAAGGGCACCCATTCAATCACCGAATCTTCGCCTTTTTGTTCTTCTAAAGGACGCGCGACAGGCTTGGCCGCCGGCTCTGCAAAGACCGCTCCGACAGCGCGGGAAACAGCCGCAACTCCTTCGTCCCACCATGATTCTGAATACACGTTGAGCGTGACATCACAGTCGGCGTGGCCCATGTTGTCTCTCGTCACCTCCGGCCGTGCCCCCGTACGACGCATCAGGCTGGCATGCATCGTGCGGAAGCTCCGGAAGTCGATCGTCCGGGACAAGCCGAGTTTCATGGCCGCAGGTTTGATATGGCGCTGCAGCAGATTGTGCTTGTCGAGCAGATTGCCTGCTTTGTTCGCGAAGACGAGATTGTCGAGTCCGTGGAACTTCGACGACTCCCACGTCCGGCGAAGTGCGCCGGCAATGGCCCCCAGGTTGTCGAACGGAACCTCTCGCTCGCCAGCCTCGGTCTTCACATCGTCGAACTCACCGTCGTACACCCGTTCCGCGACCTGGATCCGATCCTTGAGAATTCGCTTCCAACGGAGGGCAAGGACCTCACCCACGCGCATTGAGCCGAAGACGATGAGCGTGACGATCGACTTCGTTGGCTCCGGCAACTCCTCGAGCATGGCTCGGATCTCGGGCAGCGCCAGGAGAACCGGCGGCTTGCGGCTCTTCTTGCGCGGCAGCTTAACCCCGACTGCCGGGTTCCGCTCGAGCATGCCCCAGACAATGGCCTGGTTCGGGGTGCTGCGCAGTGCACCGTGCATGGACTTGATCGTCTTCTGCGACAGGCGCTGCGCCGAGTCGAACAGCCTATTGGCCTCTGGGCTTCTTAGCGCCATCTTCTTCAGGCTGAGCCATCTCGTCCCGAAGCACATAGCTGTGGCTCAGTTGCTGCCTCTTCATATTTTTGTTGCGAATTTCCTGGAGGCGGGGGACGAGCTGTTGCGCTTCATCATGCTGACCGAGGGTGCGGCGCGCGATGATCTCGCGGTAAAGGGCGGTCTCGTCGTCGGGATCTATTTTGAGAGCGGCTAGAGAGGCTTCCAGGGCGCGCTGCGGCTGGCTCGCCTGGAGGTATAGGAGGGCGAGCAGATCGCGCGCGGGAACATAATTCCCGTCCAGAGCGACGGAGCGTTCAGCCGCGGCCAGAGCCTCTGGCGACCGAGGGCCACCCTTCGTAGACTGCGAGAGGGCTTCCGCGTAGAGGTACCACAGCAGGCTATCCTTTGGATGCTGCTGCGCCTGTTGGCGGAATAGCTCCACCGAGGCAGCGAATTCATGCTGCTGACTCTTCATGATGCCAACGGCGTCGGTGGCCAGCGAGAGCTGCGGCTTCAGCCGATGCGCCCGTTCAAAATCGGCGATGGCATTCTCGGTCTTCGAGATCTGCACCTCGAGGACGCCACGAGCGACGTAGAGCGAAGCGGCATTCGGCAGGTGAACGATGCCAAAGTTCAACATGTCGATGCCAACGGCAGCAGAGCTGTGATTGAAGGCAATCTCTGCAAAATTCAGATAGTTGTCGGTCCTTTTGGGATCGAGCACGATAGCAAGGCGCAGTAACTGGACGGCGTGAGGAGTATCACCTGCCTCCTCGGCGATCTGGGATCCAAGCACCAGAGCGGTTTCGTCAGTAGGAGGGGTCAGCAGCGGCTCCAGCGCGGCGAGAGCCTGCCTGGGTTCCTGCATTTTCCAGAGCACGATCGCGAGGTTATAGCGTGAAGTCGCATCGGGATGCGTGAGCAGGAGTTGGCGATACTCCTCGGCGGCATGCGAGTAGTCTCCGGTCGAGGCCAAACACGAGGCATATCCCTGGGCCATCTCAGGACGCACGCCGAACAGGCTGCGGCTGGCCTTGTAATGAGGCAGGGCGGCCTGGCAGTCCCGCCGTGCGCGGTCGACGGTCGCCAACATCGCGTGCGAGGTTACATCGTCAGGACGGATCGCGAGTATGCGGGTCAGGAGATTGGCGGCGTCGGGCTGACGGCGCGCGTACTCAATCTGGGCCGCACCTTCGAGCGGCAGAAGATCGTCGGGACACGATTGCAGCGCCTGCCGGAAGGCTTGCAGAGCCTCGCTGGATCGCGCCAAGCCGTTGAGCGCCATGCCGCGCAGAGAGAGCAGGCGACAATCGCGCGGCTGCTTTTGAAGGAGAGCGTTCGTGTTGCTGAGAGCCTGCTCGTACTGTTGCGTGCGCAGCATCTGGGCAATCTGCGGAACGGTAGAAACCTGTGCGGACGCAGTCAGGACTCCCATCGCAACGACGCAGGGAAGCAACCAGATAAGAAAGGCACGACTCTTCACAGCAATGTCTTTTCGTACGATGCGATTTTCACTGTACACCAATCCGCGGCAGTGGGATGCCGGCTGAATCTGATGAAAGTAAAGAAGACGGGCGCACCGGGCGGCGCGCCCGTAACAGGGACTGCAGTGTTAAAACTCAAGCCGCGCGCCGAGCTGACCCTGGCGCGGAATCTGCGTGCTGGTGGAGGTACCAAACGAGGAGCCGCTGGCCGCATCGATATTGACGCCGTTCAGATTGACGCGATTGAAGAGATTGAAGTAATCGATGCGGAGCTCGAACTTCAGACGCTCAGTAATGTCGGTGGTTTTCTTCAGCGTGGCGTCGGTTTCGGTGAATCCTGGATTACGGAACTGGTTTATCTGCTCGTTGCCTTCCTCTCCGACACTGGGAAGCGTGAATGGTCCGCAGCTATCCAGGTTTGTACCTGAGCAATGCGGAAAGACCCCTGTGATATAACTGCGGCGGCTGTGCGACATATGATAGCTGCCCACATTGGGGAAATCGTTGTTATCGCCGTCGGCATTGAAGTCGCCGCTGTCCGGACGGAAACCAACCGTGCCACTGCTGTCTTTCGCGACGTCGAGAGCTCCACTGGAGGCGACGGTGAAGGGCAGGCCGGATTGCAGGACCGTCGTGGACGCGACTTCCCAACCCGACGCGATTCTTCCCAGAAACCCATGGCCGGAGTTTACGCCCAGAAGCACATAGCTCCAGCCGAGCGAGAAGCGATTGGCCGCATCCCACGCCGAAGGTCCATAGAAGCGGCTAAGCGGATACTCAATGGGATAATTTCCGATGGGTAAAGCGCCAGAGTTATCTTTTGAGCTCGCGCGGGTGTACGACGCATCGACGAAGCCGCGGTGTGCGAACCGTCCCTGAAGAGCCAGAATCAGAGCGGAGTAATTCGACCAGGGGCCGTTGAAGGTGTAATTGATTGCGCCGAAGCTGGTATTGAGACGGGTCTGCGTCCCTGTGCAGGTTGCCGCCTGGCCCTGGCCGGTCGGGGTACAGGTGAGGTGTTGCAGCAGATCACCCGCGTAGACATTGACGTCCCCGGAGAAGGAATTGCCGAAGGAACTGCCGCCTCCATACTGCAGGTCGCCGGAATGCTGACCGACGTAACTTGCGCTCGCCACCATATTTCGAGCCAGCTGATGCTCGAGCGCGGCTGACCAGGTTTCAGTGTATGGCGACTTAAGATTACCGTCGACGCCGCCGACGCCGATTTGCTGCCCGGGCAGGCCGCCTTTCGCGTCGAGCGGAGCCCCCTGGAAAGCGGGATAGGGGAAGCCAAAGGGATACGTGTTACTGGTGCCGTAACCGAAGATCGGTGCGGCCGTCGATCCGTTGTTATAGAAGGTGGGAAGCACAAATCCGGGAGGGTTGCCCTTCAGGTTGTTCTCGGCGTTGCCCAGCGTGACCCAGTCCCGATAAATACCGTAACCGCCGCGCAGCACCCAATTACCGTTGCCGGTCAGATCCCACGCGACGCCGCCGCGGGGACTGAAGATCCAGTTCATCGACTGGTCGTAGACATGGGATTGCTGGCGATTGACGCCATTCGCGACCTGCACGGCCATGGTTGAGCCGGTCCCGAGATGGAAGTTAGCCAGGGGAGTATTGCGGATGGGATAGGGGTTGCCGAAGTTGTCGTAGCGCAGACCGTAGTTCACCGTGATGCGGCGGGATGCGCGCCAGGTATCCTCGGCGAACACACCGTGCGTGGTTTCGGCATAGGCATATTGACCGGGCATTGGCTTGCCGGTAACCGGATTATAGGAGAGGCTCGACTCCGAATAGGGATTGTTATTGATCAGATCGATCATGTTATTGAACTGGAAGCTGGGCTGCGCATAGCTGGGGGCGAAAAGCGCAAGGTCATCCCCGTGCCAGCCCTCATAACCGACGCTGATGGCGTGCGTACCGTGCAGTTTGGTGAGAACGTCGCGCCAGTGGTAGTTATGCTCCGCATACTGGCCATCCGCGAAACCGATGCCCCAGCCGACTCCAAGATTATTGACGTTCACAACGGGGACGGAGAGTTGCCCCGTTGCGGACGCGGTTCCCTGCAGGTAGTTGTATCCGAAAAATGCCTGATTCAGGGTGTTCTGGGAAAATGTGTGGGTTTCGCTGCCCTGGGTGGCGATCACGGACGACGGGTTCGTGGTATTGAAGGCCGGGCGAACTGAGGGACCGCCCTCGTTTGTGGTGTCGCGAAAGAGCGTGCCATAGAGGCGGTCTTTGCTGAAATATTTATCGATGCGCAGGTTGTATTGTTTGGAATTGTTGAAGCTCGATGAGTTGAAATTACCGTTATCGAAGACGGGAGTACTGCAGGGTATGTTATCGGTACTGGGAGTGCCGCAACCGGAGTTGCCCGCCACATCCTGCGGTCCAAAGGTATCGAGCGCGGTAGCGGCGACGTTGGTTGTGGTTGCGCCGCTGGGTGGATACTTGGCCATTAACTGAACTTCGGGAGAATTGGGCTGCACCTGCTGGGCGAAGGCGACGAAGGCGGGATCCTCGTAGGTCTGTACCGCGTTGCCGTTCGAGGTAAGAGCGAGGTAAGGTTCGATGCTGAAAAAGAAGAAGAACTGATGGTGGGGGATTACGGGCCCACCCACCCCAAAAGACATGTTGGTGGTATGGAAGGGGGCGATCCGCACGGAGGGAGGAGGGCCGAATTCGCCGCGAGCATTGAGCCCCTGGTAGGTGTAATAGAGAGCGCCGAAGCCGTGATAGGCTTCTGTACCCGATTTGGTGGTCATGACCGTCTGCATGGAACTGGTCTTGCCATAATCGACGGTGTAGGTGTTGGTCTGAACCGACATCTCGGAGAGCGCGTCCGCGTTGGGCACCAGGCTGAGGACACCAGGGTTCACGTCGATATTGATGTCGAGCCCATCGAGTACATACTGATTCCCGTTATTGCCGCGTCCGTTGGCGCTGTAGTCGGCATTCTCAGTGAAGAAGTTGGTGTAGCCCGCGGAGCCCAAACCTGTGACTCCGGGGGCCAGAGCAATCAATGCTGTTGGATTTCGCGCAGCTAAGGGAAGGGACTGAACAGCCTGGGAATCGATCGTCAGCTGGTTACGGCTGTCTGACGTATCAAGGAGCGGGCTCTGCGCGCTGACAGAGACCGTGGAAGCGACCTGACCGACGGCCAGGGTGATGGGAACATCGCGATTCTCCGCCGTACTCAGGACCAGGTCCACCTTGGAGGTCGCGAATCCGTTTGCGGATGCGGAGACCAGGTAGTGACCGGGGGCAAGACTGACGAAGCGGAAGCTGCCAGTCGGGTCGGAAGTTTTCGTCTCCATTACGCTCGTATCCATGTTGGCCAGAGTGACGGCGGCACCGGGAACCGCATTGCCACGGGGATCGAGAACCGTGCCCTGCACACTCGCGGAGAACTGTGCGAACGCCGGCATGACATAGAAAAAGCTGGCAAAAACGAGGGAAACGATAAACTTCCTGAATTGCATGGTGTCGGTCTCCGAAGTGCAACATTGCCTAAACGCAGCGAGCGGTTGGGGATGCAGGCGAAGATGCGTTGCGAATGAGCCTTCCTGCAGTGTGAAGCGAAGCTAATCGTTTGTATCGACCGCCGCATGAGCCAGGCTGACCACCGGGGCATAGTACAAATGGACTCTCCCGCTCAGGGCCGGGAAGACGCAGCGAACACGATCCGGTACAGGCCAAAATTCAATAGCTCCACCATCGCGGAGGTCCCGTCGCGATGGATGACGAGCGCCTGCTGCTGCTCGTCGTAAATCTCGTTGACCGCGAGCGGACCAGTGCCGGAGATGCGCGCCTGAACACGCGACTCGTCGAGAAACCGACAATGGACTGAGAGCAAATGCCCACCCCACGGGATGCGTCTTAAGGCGTACTCCCTGCCCGGCGCAGCCAGCGAGGAGGGAAACCCTGGAGCCAAAATCGCCTGCCGCGGATCGTCCGTCTCGCGCAGACCGACGAGATTGCGGACGATGTGGGCCGGCAGCACGCCACCCCATCCATAGACTTCGCCGCCGAACGCGCCATGGGCTCCCCATACTTCGCAACTCACGCCAGGCCAGCCCAGTCGCGGATGTGAATCGTCCCCAGGCGATACCGAGCGGCGGTCCATGGAGGGATAGATCCGATTCGCGATCGTTTCCACCAAAGCAGAGGCCAGCTGACGGTCGCCACTCGCCCACGCGGATTCAAGGAAGGGCAGGACGAATGATGACCAGTTCAGCTGATTGTCGGGTGTCGATTTCGGATCGCCGGACTCGGCGACAAGGCTTTCGTACATCTTATGCAGTGTGGGGATCAGAAGCTTCTTCTGTTCATCCGTCGCCATGCCGCAGAAGGCAGGAGCTGCCTGCGACGGATCGCGGTCGGCGTTGATGACCAGCTTCATGGTGCGGCTGTCGAAGTCGTGAAACCAGTCGTTCTGCCAGAGTTGCTGCGTTTTGCCGGCGTAGGTCTTCTCGATGGTGCGCCACTCAGAGACGCTGCCGTCGTCGCCGGCCAGCGGCGCGAAACGACTCAGGATCGCGCCGGCTTGGGACGCGGCTGCCTGCAACTCGACCAGGGGCAGGAACTCGACCAGCTCGCCACCGGTGGGCTGCTGAATCTGGAAGCGGCGAGAGGTGTCCATACCGGTTTCCCAACTGCATTTGCCGACGACAAAACCCTGCGCGTCGGTGCGATGTTTGAGCGTCCAGCGCAGCAGAGCCGCCAGTCCTGGATAGAGTCGGCGCAGCCAGGCCAGGTCCCGTGTGCGATCGAAGATCGAAGCGGCACAGAAAAATGGAAAACACCAGGAGATGGACGTCCCGCACTCCGAACCGTCGGACGCCACCATGTTCATCACGCCGTCTTCGCGCATGCAGGGAATGTTGGGCTCCAGAGCATCCAGAAACTGGCCGGCAAAGACTTCTTTGGCCATCTCCGGGTTCGCATAGCTGAGCGCCCACATATCGATCGAGGTTTCGGCAAGCACGTTACGCGGCGCCTGGATCTGCATGCCGTCCCAAGGGTGCCGATAGGCGCCGATGGGCCTGCGCACCATGGTGCGCAGAGTTTCAAAATCGTAGACCCAACCCCGCTTCCACGTTTCGGGCCAATCACCAGCGAGCACGGGAGCCGAACTCCAGAAGGCCGCGTCTTCGGCGAGGCGATGGTCGAGTTCGCGCTGCGCTTCGACAAGAGAGGTGCGGACCTTGCGCCGCAGCTCGCCCAAGTTAGGCGCGCGCTGCATGACGACCAGGGCTTCGGTCTGAGAGTGGGGCGCGATGTCGAGTTGACAGCGCATGCCTCCATAGAGAGGGTCGGTGCCATAGGCGACCCCGGCCCCTGTTTTCGGCTCATGGGTCAGCCACGAGCCGCGGTCGGCTTCCTGAGTCGAGAAAAAATGCTGGTCACTACGATCGCGAGCTGTGATCCCAAAGACGGTGCCGGCGGCGAAGCCGTGGGTCCACAGCAGGCTGTTTTCGGCGTCGAATCCGCCCGTGACGCCGTCGCCTCCCCACCACTGACTGCCGCCGAGAACATAGGTGTGCGCGGCAAGCCACTCAACCGACCTTGTGCGTCCAGCCCGCTCCTCGAACTGGATCTGAGCGGCAATGCAGTCCTCGTTCACCTGATAAAAGCTGCTGGTTACACGCAACCCGCTTTCCTCGAAGGCATAGACCAGAACATTCTTTGTGTGGTGCGGAGAAGAGAGCTGGCTGGCAGCGAAATCGCCGGGTGAGAACAGGATGCGCTCTCCGATACGGAAACCGAGCGCAAGCTCGGCGGTATAGACATGGTTTCGGCGGAAATCGAAGTAGCCCCCCGGACCCGCCGGATAATAAAGAGCGAGGCCGATGCCGGGCACCGAGCGAAGCACGCCGCTGGGATGGAGGTCCCAGGTGTGCCACGGATTGTCGAGATAGCCAAAAGGCGTGTAGTCATCCCGGGGAAAGGCAGTAGGTGAGTAAGGCGGAGCGGAAGGGTGGGGCGACGAAGAGGCGGAATGCATGCGGGGAGCGCCGAGCGCACGCGAGCTCCGAAGCGCGGCGGACGTGGCCGCCAGCATGGAAATGAAATCCCGACGATTCACTGATCTCCTCTTCGAGCGATAAAAAGGGGCCGTCTCAGGAGGCACGCGAGACTTGCAGAACCGCGACCGAATCCACCCGAATCGATGCGGCAAGGTCGCGACTGCGGGAATTATAATGAGCGCTTGCTGCGCCCGAATGGAATGCGTGGTTCATGCGCAGGTAGTACAGATGGACCATGCGCCGCGCCCACCCCGGGCTGCTGAATCAAAGAGAGCCAGAATACAAACAGGACGCGAACGTTGCGATACGGCGCCCGCCGCACGCGGCCGTCGGACAGGACAGGCCCGGATTGAAAATGGTGTTTGGGAAGAATGGCCGGGAGCGGATACATCCGGCGGTACGAGGCTGCGTGCGCCCTCTGGCCTGGGCAGCGGGAGGTCTTCTCCTGGCTCTGTTGCCGGGATGCCGGTCCGATCCGCCGACCATCGCTGTCATTCCCCGCACTACCGGTATATCGCTGTGGGAGCCCGAGCACGCCGGAGCGGAAGATGCAGCCCACGGAGACGGTTTCCGGATTTACTGGAATGCGCCCACCCGCGAGGACGACGTGCAGGGGCAGATCGCGCTGGTGGAGCGGATCATCGATCGGAAATATGCCGGGCTCGTGCTCGCCCCCGATCAAACCCTCGCGCTGATGACTCCGGTCCGCAGAGCGCTGTCGAAGAAGATTCCGGTGGTCATCGTAGGCTCCCCGCTACCGCTTCAGCCTGGAGGCAAGCTGACCTATATCGTCAGCGACGACGCTGCCGCGGGACGCATAGCCGCCGAACGGATCGGGAGCATCCTGAACGGGAAAGGAACGGTGGCCATCCTCGGAATTAATCCAGATATTGCCGGCGTCCTCGAGCGCGTGCGCTCCTTCGAGAAGACGCTGGCGCAGCAGTACCCGGAGATTCAGGTCGAAGAGAAGCGCCCCGGGCTCTTCAGTGTTCCCTACGAGCAACAGAGTGCCGAAGAGGTGCTGGAGAAGCATCCGCACCTCAATGCGATTCTGGCGGTGACGACAGATGCCACCCGCGGTACCTACTCCGCGCTTGTGGAGGCGCATCGGGCGGGTGAGGTGAAGCTGGTGGGCTGCGACCAGGATCTGCTGATGCCCCTTATGACCGGGGAAATGGATTCCGTGATCGCCGAGGACACCTATCAAATGGGCTATCGGGCCATCGAGGTGCTGGCCGACGAGCGAGCTGGCCGACCTGTACCCAGCCTCATCCTCTGTGCACCGCACCTGGTAACAAAAGAGAACCTTGAGACCCCAAAGATCCGCCGGGTTCTGGGACTGGTCGGAAGGTGAACACTGTGGCAGCGAACGGCAAAAGTCGGCGGCTGATTCTGGTTGGCTTGGCGGTCTGCTTTCTCGCCGGACTCGCGACGACGGCGGACCTGCTCTACCTGCACAGTTCCACACGCGGGCTGCCGTACCACGATTCCTTTACCGAAGGAAAGGCGGACGAGTGGAAGGCCTTCGGCGGCACCTGGGCCGTGTACGACGGAGGAATGCGTAATGACTCCGATGAACGTGGGGCCAAGCTGATGACCGGGTCCGGCTATTGGACCGATTATGTGTTGGAGGCGGACATCAGGCTGCTGGGGGAGGACGGCGATGCCGGCTTAGTGATCCGCGCCAGCGATGCGGAGGAGGGGGTGGACTCCTACCGCGGCTACTATGCAGGCTTGCGCACGCGAGACAACCGGCTTACCCTGGGCCTGGCCGACCATGGCTGGCAGGAATACGAGGATGCGCCCATTCCCCACGGAGTGCAGGCGTTCCAGTGGTATCACCTCAAGCTTCTGGCCTGGGACTGCGATGTGGTAGCTTCTGCAACCTTCCCGCTGCAAAACGGAGAGACGACGACGGCCGCAGTGCACGATCGCGGCTGCCAGAAGGCGGGCGGCATTGGGCTGCGGTCCTATTCCTCCGGAGGCATCTGGCGCAACGTGCGGGTCCGCAGAGCAACCGCCGCCGATCTGCAGGCGATGCTGGCGGGGCATACCCTTCGTGAGATCACCAGCAACCAGCCGTACTGGAACGGCACTTCAATCTTCGGGTCGGGATCGCTGCCGTCCCATGTAAATCCCGAACCAGCTCTCGCGGAAGCGGCCGTGCAGCCCATCGCCAGCCTGCGCATGGTCATTAGTTCGCGGCCGGTGACGGCCACGGTTCGCGGCGTAGTGACTTTGGCTTCACCTGCCCTCTACGTCCAGGACTCCACCGGAGGCGTCGCGGTTTTGGCCGAGTCGAGCCCTCCGCTCAAGGTGGGCGACGAAGTGCTCGTGACCGGACAGGTGAATCCACACGATTACAGCGCCACCCTCGATCATGCGGGAGTGAGGCTGCTCTGGACGCGCAACCCCATGGCGCCGATCTCGCTCACCCCGGAGCAGGCCGCCACCGGCTCGTTCACCGCGATGTTCATCGAATTGGAAGGAACCTTTACCGGCGCGACGCAGACCCCGCACGGAGCGCCGGTGCTGAGCCTGGCAGCAGGCCAGCAGGCCTTCAGGGCGGTGGTGGAGAACTCACGCGGCAGCGTTCTGGCGGGCAGGCTCAAACGCGGCAGCCTGCTTCGTATGCGCGGCGTCTGCGTTGTCAATCCCGCTGACACGCATAACCTGACCCCCTTCGTCCTCCTGCTGCCCTCGGCGGATGACGTGGAAGTGGTCGCCGGACCACCCTGGTGGAACACGCGTCATGTGGTGATCATCGGCTTCTTCGTCCTGCTGCTTGCCTTCATTGGCCACCTGATCTACAGCACCGTGGAGACGTGGCGGCTGAAGGCCGTCGCGGAAGAGCGCGAACTGCTGGCGCATGAGATGCACGATACGCTCGCACAGAGCTTTGCGGGCCTGGGTTTTCAGCTGCAGGCCATCCGTAACCGCTTGCCAGTGAACATGCCGAAGGTACAGGAGCAACTGGACCTGGCCTGCGATCTGGTGCGGCACAGCCACGAAGAGGCGCGGCGCCAGATCATGATGCTGCGTGCGGAGTCGCCCGAAAAGGCAGGACTCGCCCCTCTGCTCGAGTCCTGCGCGCGTCACATGCTCGAAGGTGGAGACGTCCAGGTGGAGGCGGTGCAGGAGGGCGATTGCGGGGCCATCCCTCTGCGGATCAAGGACACGCTCTTTCGCATCGGACAGGAGGCGCTCGCTAATGCCGTTAGGCACGCCCGTCCCTCGCGTATTCGAATTCTGGCGCACTGCGACGATGATTCGGTCGCGCTGACGATTGAGGACGACGGGCGCGGCTACCAGCACGGCAGCGAGGGGAAGGGTTTCGGCGTGCACGGCATGCGCAGGAGAGCGGGCAGCATCGGAGCCAATATGACCATTGCCACATCGCCAGGCCAGGGTACGCGGGTGGTGGTCCTCGCTCCCCTGCCCCGGCGCGGCACGCTGAGCATCTGGGCGGGCCTGCTGTGGAAACGGCTGCGAG
>DASZYN010000492.1:0-1859 GCA_035545435.1 Acidobacteriaceae bacterium
GCTAGCGCGGCGTCTCTGAAATCTCTTCACCTTGTCATCCCGACCGAACCCTGAGCATCGCGAAGGGAAGCGGAGGGACCTGCTTCTCTTCAGCTTTCGGAACATCACACCAGCAGGTTCGACCGCCTTTGAGCCCCTCAGGACCAAACAGAGCGACCGTGTCGTCCGTTCTGAGCGCGGATCCGCTCCCTGAACGCTGACAACTGAGCGCTGACCCTGAACGTTTACCGGATACCCGCCGCATTCAGGTGCGCCGAGTACTGCTTGTCGGCCTTCTGGATGTGATTGACCAGCCATTCTCGGCCCAGTTGAAGCACCTGCATGGCACTCGTCCTTTTTCCCGATCGCGCCAGAGTCTGCATCGACTGCACCTTGGATACGAACATTCTGTGCATCTGCTGGTGCGCCGCAAGTTGCGGATAGTTGGTCTTCTCCAGCAACGCTTCCTCATCCCGGAAATGAGTCTGCGTGTACTCGAGCAGCTGGTTCAGGGTACTGTCGACCGCTTCCCTTCCCTTGCCCATGCGCATCGCGTTCGCGAGCTCGTTCATGATGTCAAAGAGCTTCATGTGCTGCTCATCGCAGACCGCCACCTTCACGCTGTACGAATTGTCCCACTCAAAGGCCATACACTTTCTCCCGCATGCGGCCGCACGCTCGGCCCGCATGTCCCCGAGATTGGCTCGCTGGACCCGCTGCCTGACACGGTCCCGTGTCGCGGCCTGCTACCGTATCCCCGCCGCATTCAGATGCGCACTGTACTGCTGATCGACCTTCTGAATGTGATTCAACAGTTCATGCATGCGCGTGGCCACGACCCCGGACAACCATGAGGAAGCTCTAATGCTCCCCGACTGGCTATTGGCTATTGCCTATCGGCTGCCTCTGGATCACCGCCGCGAAAAATCCGTCGCAGGGATGCACCCCCGGCAGCGTCCGCAGATACTGGCCATCGGTAGCGCTTCGGAGCCGCTCCCTGCCCGCAGCGGTCACAACTCCGTATTCGGCCAGTCGATCCAGCACACCAGAAACCGGCACCCTGTGAAAGCCCGCCGCCGCTCCCAGCACTTCCGCCACCACGGTCTCGTTCTCCTCCGGCTCCAAAGAGCAGGTGGAATACACCAGCCGTCCGCCTGGCTTCAGCCCCCGCAACCCGGCCCGCAGAATCGCCGCCTGGCGCACATGCTGCCGCGCCAGATCGGCCTCCGACACCCGCAGCCGAATCTCCGGATTCCGCGCCATCGTCCCGGTGCCGCTACAGGGCACATCGCAGAGGATCAGGTCCCACTCCGGCCGCAGGTCCAGCTTCGTCGCGTCGCCGACCTCGAAGTCGATTCGCTCGGCAAGCGAGCCAGGCAGGCTCCTGCGCATCGCGTCCAGACGCTTGCGGCTGATATCGACCGCCGTGATCGTGGCCTCTGGCATCCGCTCGGCCAGAATCGCCGTCTTGCCTCCGGGCGCTGCGCACAGATCCAGCACTCGTTTCGCATCGCAGGCAGCAATCTCGGCCACCAACTGAGAAGCCTCGTCCTGAATCCGCGCCCGCCCTTCGCGGACGGCCGCACTCCCTCCTGGATCTCCGCGCACCACGTGCCGCGCCGCGGTCAGAAAATAGCCCGGCTCCGTTTCCAAATCGGAAAAGACCGCGTCGGGGTCCGCACGCACGGTCAGTGCCGCCGGTTCCTGATCCCAGCGGCAGATCGCTTCCGCCGCCGCCCCATACCGCTGCACCCATCGCTCCACCATCCACGCCGGGTGCGCGAACCTTGCCGACTCGATGCTGCCCGAAGGGCGTTCGCCTGGACGGCCAGTCCCTGAACGCTGCATCTTCCGCAGAACCGCATTCACCATGCCCGCGG
>DASZYN010000493.1:0-26507 GCA_035545435.1 Acidobacteriaceae bacterium
GTGATCGTCGCACTGGCCGAGGAGGTGAAGCGGCTGCGGCTGCGCGTCGATGTGCTCGATGGGCAGCTCGAATTGGCCACGCGGGATCTGGACGAGGTGCGCGCCTTCAGCGCGGAGGACGAAGAGCGGGACCGGTACCACCGCGAGCAGGCTGCGGCTGGATTCGTGAGCATGGGAGAAGGAATCTAGAGCCGGTGCTCGAACTGCGGCCCTTCCCCGATCAGTGGGAAGAAGGGGTTTCTGCTCCGGTGACCGGGTGCGCCCGCAATGCCTCGACCACCATCACGCGGATGCTGTCGTAGTCCGGTTTACCGGAGAACGTGCGGTAGTCGACGCCATCGCCATCGTCGCCGTGGCCGGTGATCTGGAACTGGCGTTCGCCTGCCGCGGCTTCTGCCGGATGCGCTTCCGCCCACGACTTCTGGTTGAAGTCGTCACTCTGCACATCGACTTCCCAAACACGTTTGCCATCGGGCTGTCGCACCAGGAAGCGGTAGTAGGTGTGGAAGCGGCCCACCGGATCGAAGTACTCGATGGCCTCGACGCGATTCGCGCCTGCCGGAAACATCTCGACCAAAAAGCCCGTAGCCAGCCGCGCATCGGAGGCGCCGCTGCGGTGCAGTTCCCGCAGCAGCTCCCGCTCGCGGTCGCGCTGCTGCTTCATTCCCGCGGCGGAGTACGCCGCGACAAGGGTCGTATGAATCTTCCAGTTCCCGGGATCCAGCTTCTCGGCTTTCTCGGCATACTGAACGGCAGCAGGCCCCTCGTAGAGTTCCACAGCTGCAGTCGAGGCGAGCAGATTCGCGGTGACGTTATCAGGATCGGAGACAAGGGCACGCTGAAAATCGCCGAGCGCCGCTCGGGCCTCATTGTCTTTGAGCGCCGTCATGCCCTGCGAGATCGCGGAGACCGGATCAGCGCCGGACGTTGCTGGGGAACCGCCAGCCGCTGACCCGGTCTGCGCTCGGGCTGGAAAAGCCGAAGCGGCAAAACAAGCCAGCAGAAGCGAGGAACCCAATCCCCATCGAGCGCTACGTTGCATCATCAGGAGTCCTGAATTGGAGCCTTGATTCACTGTAGCTCGTCACGCGAGCCATGAACTCGATTCCCCACCTGACTGGGGCCCTCCCGGCAGCTTTTTTCAGGTATGCTGAGGCCACCGGACCCCACCTCACCCCGCAAGGAGCCATCCTTAATGGAATTGATTGTGATTGGCAGTTTCGCCGTTCTCTTCATCAGCAGCATTCTGTGGGCGACCCGCCGCCCGGCGGATGAACACCATCACTAGACCTGTTGAACATGTGAAAAAGTGGCAGCTATCCTCGCTGTCCGTGGTATATGGTTTTTCATAGGGTCTGACAGGTTTCCGGAGAACTATTCCAGATTGATCCGCCAAGGGTTATGCACCGTTTCGCTCTCCGATCACTATGTAATGATGATTCAGTGACATCTGTGCCTCCCCTGGAATGCACGATTATGGATGTGCAGTGGCACCTGACTTGCTGATCAGGGACACTACTGGCTGTCCTGGACTCGAAAATCCACGTTCTGGGCATCAGCAATAGTTCAGCAGGGTTTCTCCGCGGTGTTCGTTTTCTGGAGCACTGCACTCTACCATGCAGCGGACCTTTCAAACCCGCATCGTGGCCGTTTTGCTGGCTCTGTTTACCGGAGCTGCAATCGTGTGCGCCGGATTCAACCTCGTCCAGGAGAACCGGTACCAGTCGCCCACCGACGGAATCTGGTGGGTCGAAGCGCCCCGGGGTCTGGAGGCGCAGCGCGTCCCGAATGACAGCCCAGGCGAGCGTGCCGGTGTTAAGCCTGGCGACCTCGTGCTGGCGGCGAACGGCCATCCCGTGCATGTGGCTGCGGATGTGGGCCGCGAGATCTGGCGCACCGGCGCCTACAACACCATCCACTACTCCCTGGAACGCCGCGGTTTCCGGCTGCCGGACGTGCCGGTTGTGCTCGAAATGCAGGACCGGAGCATTCACCAGGGATTCCGCTTCATCGCGCTGGTCTACCTGGGAATCGGGCTCTATGTCCTGTTTCGCCGCTGGACCGCGCCCCTGTCGACGCATTTTTATATCTTTTGCCTCGTCTCCTTTGTTCTGTATGCGTTCTGGTTCACGGGGAAATTCAACGACTTTGACTGGCTCATCTACTGGAGCGGCATCTGTGCGGCGGCCCTGCAGCCGGCTCTTTTTCTCCATTTCTCGCTGGCCTTCGCCGGGGAGCGCCAACCGGGTCGCACCTGGCTCGACTCCCTCGTCTACATTCCGGGCGCGGCCGTGGTGGGCCTGCAGATCATGGCCCAGACCATGTGGTCTGCCACCGAATTGCTCAAGCACCGCCTCGATCAGATTTCGGTCGGCTACCAGGCCCTGTTCTATCTCGCTGCAGCCGGGGTTTTCTACGTGCACTACCGGCGGGCACACGCTCCGCTGGAGCGGCAACAGCTGAAATGGCTGACCCGCGGCACTCTGCTCGCGGTTGCCCCCTTCACGCTGTTCTCAGCCATTCCCTACATGGCCGACTTCGCCATGCCGGATACGATCACACGCATCGCCGGCATCTGTCTGGTGTTTCTGCCCCTGACCTTCAGCTGGGCCATCGTCCGCTATCGCATGATGGACGTGGATCTGATCTTCAAGCGCGGTGTCACCTACACGCTCGCCACTGCCGCGATCGTCGGGGTGTACTTCGCGCTGCTCGCCATTGCAGCGGTCGTGGCTCAGGCGCGCCTCCGCAGCTTCGGTACCTGGGGACTGTTTACGGCAATCATCGTCGCCGCGCTCCTGTTCGAACCGCTGAAGGGGGCCATCCAGCTGCGCGTCGACCGCCTCTTCGACCAGCAGAGCTATGACTATCGCTCTACCCTCATCAGCTTCGGCCGGGGGTTGAGCTCCTTCACGAATCTCGACGCTCTGCTGGCCGCTATTGTCGACCGGCTGCCGCGTACGCTGGGCGTGGACCGGGTGGCCGTCTTTCTGCAGGATGGACCCGACAAATTCCACCTCGCGGCCAACCACGGCCTGCCCGAGAACGTAGCCTCGGCCCCCCTCGATCTCGGCTTCCTCAACTTCGACGTGCGCAACGCGGGCACCCACCTGTTCCTCGAAAATCCGCAACTGGCACTGCATCTCTCGCCCGCAGAGCAACGCGCGGCTTCGCTGCTGGACATGAACTACTTCCTGCCCTGCCGCATCGGCGTTCCCGCCGTCCGCGAATTGCAGGTGCAGGATCGCACCATCGCTGTCATTGGTCTCGGACGGCGAGCCGGCGGCGATTTCCTCTCCAGCGAAGACATGGAGCTGCTCGAGTCGCTGGCCGGCTATATCGGGATCGCGCTGCAGAACGCCCGCCTCTACGCCAGCCTCGAAGAAAAGATCATCGAATACGAGCGCCTGAAAGAGTTCAACGAGAACATCGTCGAGTCGATCAACGTCGGCATCCTCGCTCTCGATCCGGATGAGAAAGTCGAGAGCTGGAACTCGCAAATGGAAGTGATGTTCGCGCTGCCGCGCAATGAGGCACTGCATCAACCGCTCGAAGCGGTCTTCCCCGGGAACCTCGTGGAAGAGTTCCGCCGTGTCAAGGACCAACCGGGCGTGCACAATTTGTATAAGTTCCGGCTGGAGACGCGCGCCGAAGAGACGCGCATCGCCAACATCGCCATTGCCCCGCTGGTTTCGCGCGACTTCCGCACCGTCGGCCGCATCATCCTCATCGACGACATCACCGATCAGACCGAGATGGAGGGCCAGCTTGCCCAGGCCGAGAAACTCTCCTCCATCGGTTTACTGGCCGCCGGCGTCGCACACGAAGTGAATACCCCGCTGGCCGTCATCTCGTCTTATGCGCAGATGCTGGCTCGGCAGGTCAAAGGCGACGCGAAGCTCGGACCGCTCCTTGAGAAGATCACTCAACAAACCTTCCGCGCGTCGGAAATCGTCAATGGGTTGTTGAACTTCTCCCGCACCAGCGGCGCCGAGTATCGCGAGACCGACGTCAACGGAATCATCCGTGACACGCTGGCGCTGCTGGAGCATCAGTTCAAAACCGCGCAGATCCGTGTGGAGATGGACCTGATGCCGGCACTCCCGCCGATCATGGGCAACGCAGGCAAGCTGCAGCAGGTATTTTTGAACCTGTTCCTGAATGCGAAAGACGCGATAACCAGCAAGGCTGGCGAAGACGGCGAGCGCCGGACGCTGCGCGTCGCCACGGAAGTGAACGGCCATGTCAGCATTTCAATTGCGGATTCGGGCTCCGGCATCGCGCCCGAGCATCTTCGCCGCATCTACGATCCGTTCTTCACCACCAAGACTGCCCGCAGGGACGGCCAGCCGCGCGGAACCGGTCTCGGCCTGGCGGTCACCTACGGCATCATTCAGGAACACTCGGGAAAGATTCACGTGGAGAGTCAGTTGGGATCAGGTACGACGTTCTATCTTGAGTTTCCGTTGTTGAGGAAACCCGCGCATGTCTGAAGGCACCGTCGCGGCTCCGGCCGGTCCCCAGGTTGCAGGTCCGGATTCCCTCCCGCGCATTCTGATCATCGACGACGAAGCAGCGATTCGCGAATCGCTTGAGACGCTCCTGTCTCTTGAAGGCTACGTTGTCGAGAGCGTTGAAAATGGCGAACTGGGCCTTGAACGCATCGCGGAGCAGACCTTCGACCTCGTGCTGCTCGATCTTGCGCTCCCGGGGCGAAACGGAATCGAGATTCTCGCGTCCATTCGCGAGCGCGAAACCCAGCTGCCGATCATCATGATCACCGCCTTCGGCACCGTCGATAATGTCGTCGACGCCATTCGCGGCGGCGCACAGAACTTCGTCCAGAAGCCGTGGGACAACGAAAAGCTGCTCGCCGATATTCGTGCGGCTATCGCCCGCTATCGCGCCGAGGAAGAGAACGTCCAGCTCAAGCGCGCCCTGCGCCAGCGCTACAGCTTCCCCAACATCGTGGGCAAGAGCGAAGCGATGCTCCGCATCTTCGACCTCGTAGCCCAGGTCGCGCCCACCCGCTCCACCGTGCTGATCCAGGGCGAGAGCGGCACTGGCAAGGAGCTGATCGCGAAGGCTCTGCATGCGAACTCCACCCGCAAAGACAAGCCCTTCGTTCCCGTGAACACCGGCGCGATGCCCACCGATCTGCTCGAGTCGACGTTGTTCGGCCACGTGAAGGGAGCGTTTACTTCGGCGATTGCAGCCAAGAAGGGACTGTTTGAGGTCGCTAACGGCGGCACTTTGTTCCTCGACGAAATTGCCACCATGGGTATCGACACACAGGCGAAGATTCTGCGCGTTCTCCAGGATCGCCGTTTCATGCACCTCGGCGGAGTGCAGGAGATCCAGGTGGATGTGCGCATCATCGCCGCCACGAACGTCGATCTGCGCCAGGCGGTTCGCGAAAACCGATTCCGTGAAGATCTCTTCTACCGCCTCAACGTCATTGCCATCGAGTTGCCGCCGCTGCGTTCGCGTCGCGAAGACATTCCGGCGCTCGTCACGCACTTCCTTAAGCACTACTCCGAGGAAAACGGCCTCACCCCCCGCGTCCTCACGCCGGAGGCAATGCGGGCACTGGTGGATTATGACTGGCCCGGCAACGTGCGCGAGCTGGAGAACGTGATCGAGCGCGGCGTAGTGTTGTCGTCGGGCGGATCGATCGGCGTGGACCTGCTGCCCGGGCACATCACCGGGTCGAGCTACTCGTCGAGTCTGCTGGAGCACAGCCCCGACGCGTCGCTGTTCGACATCATGGAAGACATCGAACGGCGCATCATCGTGGACAAGCTGGAGCGCTGCAACGGCAATCAGACCGAGGCGGCCGAGCAGTTCCGCATTCCACTCTCGACGCTGAACCAGAAGATCAAGCGTCTGAACATCGAAATCCGAAAGAGAAACCGCGACTGATTCGCCGCTGCGGCTCAGAAAAATCGGCTCTCCGCAGTCTTAAGCGGCGCCTGGCGCGTTTCGGCCTGCACGCTCATCCCCGGCCGATGCTTTAGCATCACCTGCAGTGCTCACGCTTGAAACTCCCGTGCAATTCGTCAGGGGCATTGGGCCCGCGATTGCGACGCTGCTCGCCGAGAAGGAGATCTTCACGGTTGAAGATCTGCTGCTGCATTTGCCGTTTCGCTTTGAGGACAGGCTCAATCCGCGGGTGCTGAGCGAGCTGAAGCCGGGCGAGACGGCCAGCGTGATCGGCGAAGTGCGCGGAGCCGTGCTGCTGCGGACCCGGAAGATGCCAATCTTCGAAATGACCGTGGGACAGGGCATCCACTCACTGAAGGCAATGTGGTTTCACGGGAAATATCTCGAAGGGCGCTTCCACGCGGGGCAGACCGTTGCGCTGTATGGGAAGGTGGATGCGTCGCGATCCGGGCGCGGTCTCAAGATGATCCAGCCTCAGTTTGAGATTCTGCCCGGCGGCAATGACGACGCGCTCGATCGCGTGCTCGAGGTAGGCAGAATCACGCCCGTGTATGAATCCCTGGGCGGCAGCAAGCTGGCGTCGCGCTGGATTCGTCGAACCGTGTGGAACATTCTGGAGGAACTGAAAGGGATTCCGGAAACGCTGCCCAGTTCCCTGCCCCAGTCGCTCCTCCCCAGACTGGATTTGCCGAGCCGCGAGCAGGCGCTGCGCGAGGTCCACTTTCCTCCTGCCGGCACCGCACTGGGACAACTGCAGGCGGCGGCAACACCGGCGCACAAGAGGCTGATTTTCGAAGAGCTTTTCTACCTGGAACTGGGGCTGGAAGTAAAGCGGCGGCGGTTTCAGGAGAAGACCGGTATCGCCTTCGAGACGAACGAGAAGGTGCGGGCCACGATCCGGGAGATTCTCCCCTTTCATCCCACATCGGCGCAGAAGCGCGCCTTCGGCGAGATTGCTGCCGACATGCGGCGCCCGGTCCCGATGCGGCGGCTGCTTCAGGGCGATGTTGGTTCAGGCAAGACCATTGTGGCGCTCCAGGCAACGCTGATCGCAATTGAGAATGGATTCCAGGCCGCGCTGATGGCCCCCACCGAAATTTTGGCGACGCAACACTATTTGTCCGCGCGAAGAGTTCTGGAGAAGGCGCAGCACAAGTATCGGATCACGCTGCTGACGGGATCGCTCGATGACGATCGGAAGCGAGCGGCGCGACGCCGGATCTTCGATGGCGAGACCGATCTGGTCATCGGGACCCATGCGCTCATCGAGGAGAAAGTTGAGTTCGCGAAGCTCGGCCTGGTGGTCGTCGACGAGCAGCACCGGTTCGGCGTGCTGCAGCGGTTCCGCCTGATGAAGAAGGACAATGCGGAGCCCGACGTGCTGGTCATGACCGCCACTCCGATTCCTCGAACCCTGGCTCTGAGTTTGTACGGCGATCTGGATTTGAGCGTGCTCGACGAGTTGCCCCCCGGGCGAACACCGATTGTGACCCGCCAGGTCAGCGATGATCGCGCCGACGAGGTTTGGGACTTTGTGCGCAAGCAGGTGAAGAAGGGACACCAGGCTTATGTTGTTTATCCGGTGATCGAAGGACCGAAGGACGATCAGCCGGAGCTGGACTTCGCGCTGCCGGATGAGGTCACAGAACCCGAGGCAGGAAGGAAGCCGGCAAAGACGGCGAAGACGGAGACGCTGTTTCCAAAGCTGCCGCTCAAATCGGCAACGGATATGTACGAGCGGCTGCGCGAAAAAGAGCTGGCCGGACTCAGGGTGGGGTTGCTGCATGGACGGCTCGATGCGGATGAGAAGGAAGTGGTGATGCGGCGGTTCCAGCGCGGCGAGATCGACGTTTTGATTGCCACCACGGTGATTGAAGTCGGTGTCGACGTTCCGAATGCCACGGTGATGGTGATCGAGCATGCAGAACGATTTGGCCTGGCGCAGCTGCATCAGTTGCGCGGGCGCGTCGGGCGTGGCGGAGCAAAGTCGTACTGCATTCTGATGACGGGCGGAAAAATCTCGCCGGGCGCGGAGGAGCGGCTGGGAGCGATGGTGCGGACCCAGGACGGATTCGAGCTGGCGGAACTGGACCTGGAACTGCGCGGTCCCGGAGAGTTCTTTGGGACGCGCCAGGCAGGACTTCCGGATTTTCGAGTCGCCAATCTGCTGCGAGATCGCAAGCTCCTCGAGCTGGCAAAGGTCGAGGCCGCGCGCTTCGTCGCCAACGCGAAAGAGGAGGCAACCGAGGAGGAGCGGTCGCGCGTCGCAACTCGACTGAAGGAGGCGTGGCAGCGGCGCTATGGGCTGGCCGAGGCGGGGTGAAACTGATTCAGATACAGTTGGAGTTTCGGCGGCGGGTGCTGGATCGGCGAGTCGAATTCCGAGAATCCGGGTTGGAAGAACAACAGCAGGAAGGAGAACGAATCCATGCAAATCAGGCGAATGATCGTTCCGGGGATGGCGGTGTTGCTGATCGCGATGAGCGCGCGCGTTGCCAGGGCCGGCGGAGTTGCCTCCGCGGCTCCGGGTCAGGTTTCCTTACAGGTACAGGTCGGCGGATGGGATGCGCCTCCGGGAGAGCTGAACGAGATTCAAAGACAGGGCTTTCACGACGGCATCGAAGGGGCGCGCAGAGACTTCGATAATCATCGGCCGCCCGATGTGAACAACCGCGACGAGTATCGGCATCCGAATTTGCCGCGCGGCCAGCGCGAGGCCTACAGGGATGGATTCCGCCGGGGATATCGAGTGGCGATGGATCACATGATGCGCGGACCCGGACCACAATATGGACAGCCCGTGCCGCCGCCGCCGGTCGTGCGCGGCGACTGGAACACCGTGCCGGGCGAATTTAATGATGCACAGCGTCGCGGATTTGTGGACGGAATCGAAGGCGCCCGGAAGGACTACGAAAACCATCGGCAACCGAACGTTGAGAACCGCGATGAGTACCGCCATCCGAATATGCCCGGTTCCCTGCGCGGTGCCTATCGCGAAGGCTTCCGTCGCGGATACGACCGGGGCTGGGCGCACCTGGCGGGTCGGCCGTGGAGGGACTAACACCAATCCACGTCGAGGTTGTACCTCCAGGTTACAGAGAAGCAGACAAAAAGCCCGGCACATGGCAGCCGGGCTTTTTGTGCTGGACCCCGCCGCGATCGTTTGCGGTGGGATTACTGGTGATTGAGGACCGCGGCATCGAAAAGGATCCGAGGGCCGGGCAGAGACCGTCCCTCGGATCAAAGCCGATCGATGGTTTTGGTGTCCGTGGTCCGGGGGAGGACTCCTTAGAGACTGTTTCCGATGGTGTTGAATTCGGTGGCAATCTGGCTCGAGAGACCGCCCATGGCCACAATAGCGCCAAGGGCAATCAAGGCAGCAATCAGTGCATACTCAATGAGGTCCTGACCGGATTCCTCATTCGAAAGGGCCCGGAGTAGCTTCTTCGCTTGCATTGCTTTCTCCTGTGGTATCCCATGATTCGCGTGTCCATGCCCCGATGGTGGAGCCTGTCACGACTATTGGCTGATTGAACCGTGGAAGGCGTTCGCCAACAATGACCCGCTCGTGGAATTACGTCAGGTTGCCGGGGAAGAAATGACGCGCTGTTCACAAACGGGACAGAGTCCATAGCGCAACACGCTGCAGGGATGGGAATGCTGTTACCGCAGATCGCAAAAGCAGCTATCTTTCAGCCAACCATGCGCTCCATCTCAGTGGGCCGCAGGATCACAATCGATGCACCATGGCGCGCGATCAATTCATCCCGCTCGAACTGGTTGAGCAGGCGGGTCACTGTTTCACGCGAGGTTCCGGCCATGTTAGCCAGCTCTTCATGGGTAAGCGCCATAGTAAAGCGCAGTTCCGGCTTGCCGCAGGAACTGGTGCGAGCCCAGTCGAGGAGCAGTTGAGCCAGGCGGCCGGCCGCCGAGCCGGAGAGAGCGAGGCGCCGCGCATCGAGAAAAACCTCGTGATACTCACGCGCGATGACCTGCGCCGCCTGGCGGCTCACTTCACCAAACTGATTGAGGAATTCCAGAAAATCGCGCCGGCGCACGCTGCGAATCTGGCACGGCTCGAGGGTTTCGGCAGTCACCTCATAGGGCTGATCGTTGAGCGTTGCAGTCAATCCAAGAACATCGCCGGGACCCGCGATCTTCAGGATCATGGTGCGCCCATCGCGCGAGGTCGCGGCAAGTTTGATCTGGCCGCTGCAAACGACGAAGATCCCCTGAGCGCGCTGGCCTTCCTCAAAGACGATGGAGCGGCTGGGATACGAGATCTGCATAGCGATCTCATCGAAACGGTCGATGGCCTCTGTCGGCAGGTTGCAGAAGAGCCGCTCCGCTCGGTCTGTACACTGCGCGCAGCGGTCGGGCACGATACGTTGAGTTGCTGAGTTTCCGTTTTTTGACGAATTCGCCATTAGCTCCCGATTTCTCCCGACTCGCTCCGCGCAAAGGCGCGACACTGTGTACTGCGACTCCTGATGGGCCGCTCTTGTTCCTCGGGTATCCAGCGCTGGACGGCGAACTCAGCCTCGCACGCGTCACTCAGCCAGATGAGTTTCAGCGGGAGGGGCTGGCATTCATCCTGGCTTCCCGACCCGCCCATCCGGCCGACAACAGTGATCCCGCCGCTCCGCAGGCAGAGCGCTTCGGCTTCGCAGACTGGATTGACGCAATTCATCGTTGACTCCGAAATGCGCACAGGTACAACATCGCCCTCTTCAGCTCAACACCACGGGATGGGAGTGTTGCTTGTCTTCCGTCTTCTCATCGACGAACGCCGGACTGACTTTGAGCGAGATGACAGGGCACGGCGCGGAGACGAGAATCTTGTATGCGGCAGGTTCGGTTCCCGGCAACCAGCTGTGCGCCGGCGCATGTACGCCGAGCACCAGGAGTTCTGCCTGGGTTTCCTGGGCGGCTTTGAGAATCTCCTGCACCACGTTGCCCTGCGCGATCTGAGCCCGCGCCTCGGTCCACGCACGAGCTTTCTCCGGAATCAGCTTCTCCAGTTCTGCACGGGCCGCAGCAATTGCCGCTGCGGGATCGCGCGATACTGCGGTCCCCGGCATGATGATGTGCAGGAGTATGACCTGACCCGCGAACTGACGCCCCAGACTGATGGAAAGCGCCGCGCTGCTCTCGTGCGCGCCGGCCAGCGAAACCGGGTGCAGAATCCTCACCGGGGCCGCGCTGGTTTTCTTGTGCGCGCGCGGGCCAACCGTACACACTGGCACGTCGACGGTTTCGAGCAGCTGCCGGGCCACGGAACCGAGAACGAATTTCTTGAGCCCGCGCCGTCCGTGCGTTCCGAGGATGAGTCGTCCCGCCCCCGAATTCCTGACGATCTCGGCGACGATGTCGGGCACAAAACCGTGGCGCACCGCGGCAATGCAATCGATGCCTTGAGCGCGGATATCCCGGGCCACGCTGTCGAGCATCAGCCGCGCGTCACGGTCCATGCGCAGCGGATCGTAATACGGAATGGCGCCCGTTTCGACCGGCATCGACTCGTGGGGCAACACGGCATGAACCAGGATCAGCGAGGCATGACTGGCTTTCGCCTGAGCGACAGCATGGGGAAGCAGGTATTCGGTGTCCGTGAGATCGGTGGCAACAACGATTTTGCCCGGCGCGGCGAATCCGGCTTCGACGTTGTTCTGTAGGAGGATCATGACTTCACCTGCTCCAGCGATGCGAACGCTGACTGCCCTTAGTTTCGGGGGGTGGAAGCCAGGCGGCTGTGTCGCAGCGCACATGCTCGTGTGACACCGATCACAGTGTCGGCACATTTTGTAACCCTCGTCGCCCAGGAACCGAAGCTGCTGATAGTAGAGGAACTTGAATCGAGCCGGCGAAACTTCCCGGGACGACGAGAGTTCACCTCGGGCGAGGTCTGCTGCGGTTTGACCGGCTTCCTGATCGGTTGCTACCATGGGTATGCGGGGTGGAGCAGCCTGGTAGCTCGTTGGGCTCATAACCCAAAGGTCGGTGGTTCAAATCCACCCCCCGCAACCATTTAGCCGATCGGCCAACCCCAAATAACCCCATTTGGCATGTGCAAAACCCAAAGGTCGGTGGTTCAAATTCTTCTTTCCTAACCATTTCGCCGATTGGCCACCTCCGGACAGCCCCATTTAACAGCGTCTTCCAGGACGCCAGGGGCGGGTTTTGCTGGACGGTGCCTTTCACGCCTACGAGTTCCCATCCTGACCATCCTGCTGTTGGCCTCCCCCCTGGCTGTGATCAGGGTGTTTCCCATGGCATCTTTACCCCGCAACGCCGGTTCGGGGGTTCGGGTTGGACGATCCCCATAGGGCATTCTTTGCCCCGCAGTCCACCGAGCGCCTGACGGGGCTGTTCTGCAGTTCTATCGGTTCGTGCCGCACGAACAGGTCAAGAGAGCGGCATGTGTTCTGTTAGTTATCCTGTTCGTGAATCACGACCCGCGATAAATTCAGAACGAGCACAGAGAGCCCCATGGATCGCCATCCGCCATTGCGAGAGCACACCATTTTGGATCATGCAGTTACCGCAGTCCAGAGAACGACCAGCCTGGCGCTGCGCGTCGTTCCAAGGAGCCCTTAGCTCGAACCGGAGACGCCATCCTTGAAGCGGACGCGCCGGCCGGGGCAGTCCGGTTCGCCGCCGAGATCAGGACCGTCCGGCACTTCGAGACCATTGCGATGGTCCGGGAACATCTCGCTAGACTCCCACCCGATATGCACCCCCTGCTGATCACCCCCTATATATGACCCGCGCGCTGGCAGAACGCTGCCGTGCTCTGCAGTTGCACTCGATCTGTACCGAGCGATCTCCACCTACGCGGATGCCGGCAATTCTGGACCGGCGCTACGATTCTGCGACTTGCTCATCGGGAAATTCAGCTACGATCTCGAACTCGCCGGAGCAGTGCTAACTAGAGAAGATGCTGAGGCTCAGGCCTCTGCGAGAGAACCCTTGCGGCTGAGGGTTTGATTGGCGATGAGAGGTTTGGCCCAGAACGACAGGGCCAAAACCCAGCCGAAGCTCACATAGAGGATGCACATTCCGGCCCGCAACCCGGCGGTGTCGGACAGGCGGCCGATGACGAGCGGGAGGATTGCTCCGCCCATGATGCCGGAGCAAAGGATTCCAGCCAGCGGGCCCTGATGTTCGAGGACGGAATTGAGGGCGAGCGAAATGATGATGGGCCACATGACGGAAGCAAACAATCCCACGCAGGGGAAACAGACTTTGGCCATGGCCGCGGGTCCGAAGAGCGCCCCGGAAAGACACAGAAGCGCGCCGAAGCCGAAGACGCGCAGCACCACGCGGCTGTCGAAGAGCTTCAGGAGGATCATGCCAGCGAGGCAGCCGATGGTCATCAGCCCCCAGAACCACGCCACCGCCGTCGCGCCGGTCGTGTGCGGGTCGAAGCCGTGATAATGGCTCAGAAATTCCGAGATCCAGTTGGCGGTTCCCTGTTCTGAACCGACGTAGAGGAAGATGCTGAGGAAATAGAGCCAGACCACTGGCCGACCCAGCAGAGACCGATACATGGCAAGCGAGCCTGAACTTTCTTCGGCCGTGCGAACCACTTTGGGGAAGCGCGAGAAGGCCAGCACGAGGGTGATGGCCACGATCACAACGGCAAAGATCCAGTACATCGCGATCCACTGCATACGGGAAGGCACAGCGTGGGCCAGCAGGCGCAGGATCGGATTGCTCTGCGAAGGACGGTTGAGGTTAAGCACAATCGAGGAGTAGATGAGGGGGCTGATAAACGAGGCCGAGCCGAAGATGAGTTGCGCAAAGGTGGAATTGAAGGCGAAGTGTTCCTCTCCCCCGGAGACACGCAGCAGCGGATTGATGGCGACCTGGAGGCCAGCCATGCAGCTGCCGATGAGGAACAGGGAGGCAATGGCGATGCCGTAGACGTGAATCCGCGCAAAGAGAATGGAGCCGATCAGGCCCACAAGAAAGAAGGCGAGGATGACCGGCTTCTCGCCCCACTTCTCCACCAGAAAGCCGGAGGGAATGGAGAGGACACCGTAGGCGATGAAGAAAGAAAAGGGGAGGAGAGCCGCGGCAAAGTAGCTGAGGCGGAAGCTTTGAATGATATCGGGAATGAGGGGCCCGAGGATGTTCGTGATAAATGACATGACGAAGAAGATCGCAAATACTACAACCACCATGTACCGGCTGCGCGTCATGAATTCGGTTCCTCGCTGCTACTTATTCTTCTGTCGTGATTTTGGCGGCATGCCTGAAGCGGCCGGCTTCGAAGCCGGTGCGCGCCGCGATGGCGAGAGTCAGCATCTGGAGAGGAGCCATCTCGAGCAGGGTGAGGGTGCGGGACTGATTTTCAGGTAACCGCAGGGCGGTGAGTTGGGATTCGGAGCCAATCGTTTCAGCGCGGCCGCCACACTCACGAATGGTGCGCACCAGTTTGTGGTTCAGGTGACGCGTGTCGGGGTCGCCGTCGAAAACCAGGACGAGCGAAGCAGGGCTCACCATCTCCAGGGGCCCGTGGCGAAACGCCGCGCTGCTCATTCCCTCCGCAAAGGTCCGCGTGGATTCCTTGAGGATCAGCGCGCCGGTTCCGCAGGAGGCCAGCGATCGTCCGCGTCCGAGAATAAAGTACTGAAGAACGTCGTCCAGATGAGAGGCCAGCCCCTGGACGTGATCCCGCCAGGAAGCCAGATAGCTGGCCAGAGATTCGGGCGCAGTGGACAATTCAGCGAGAAGAGGCTCAGGATCCAGACCACCCCAGGCCGCAGCGAGCATTTCCAGAGCGGCGAGGGAACCCAAATAGGTTTTGGTGGAAACGGAAAACTCGTCGCCGGAATGAGTCAGGATGCAAATATCCGATTTGCGGTGGAGGGGACTGTTCTCGGTGTTGGTGACACCGATGATGCGGGCGCGGCGCTGATTTTGATCGAGGAGACGAATCATCTCCGCGCTTTGCCCGGACTGGGAGACGGCAACAATCACAGAGTCCGGCGCCAGCAGGGCGGGCAGGGCATGAATCAGCTCAGCAGTCTCGGCACGGCAGACGGTTTCGCCCTGGGCGGTGAGTGCCAGTTCCAGAGGATAAAGAGCATGAAGGGACGATCCCATGCCGGTGAGCACGACGCGCGCATGCGGCTGCCGGCGGATCGCGGCAGCTCTGCGCAACAGGTACAGGTCCTTTTGGAGATGCTCGAGGGTGGCGTGCAGGGCTCGCGGCTGATCCAGAATGTCCAGGAGATACGGGCCCTCGACAATATTGGTGTGTTCCTGGCTCACGCGATTCCCTGAGCATTGCCAAAACGGTGATGCCACACCTGGGCGGCGCCGATGAGTCCGAGGTCGCGCCCGAGCGACGCCAGCGAGATCGAACAGAGTTGGTGCGGGACGAGGCGGCAGTTCTCCGCCACGGCCTGGCGAATTTCGGGCAGCCAGAGGTCGGCGCTGTCCATCACACTACCGCCAAGCACCATGGTTTCGGGCACGAAGATGGTGATTACGTTGGCCAGACCAATGCCCAGATATCGGGCGGTTCGCTGCACGGCGCGTGTCGCCGCGGGATCTCCAGCGCGTGCGCGCGCGCAGATCGCTTTGGCGTCGAGGGCAGCCTCACTCCCGCTTTGTTCGGCGAACCACTGCTCCATTGCCGGACCAGCGGCGAGCGCCTCCCAGCAGCCGTGCGCCCCGCACGAACAGAGCGGGCCCGAAGCTTCGATCACATGGTGTCCGATCTCAGGATGAGAGTGTCCGGCTCCGCGATAGATGCGGCCGTCGATCAGCAGGCCCACACCAATCCCCGTCCCGACGATCACGCACATCAGATTGCGCGCGCCTTTGCCAGCGCCCACACGCGCCTCGCCCAGCAAGGCCGCGTCCGCGTCGTTTTCCGTGGCGGCGGCTACCTGCAGGTGCGAAGAAAGGTCCGTGCACAGATTCCATCCCTGCCATCCGGGCAGGGTATTCACATCTCCCATTTCTCCGGTAATCGGATCGACCGGGCCGGTAGATCCGATGCCGATCCCGGTAACAGCCTGTCCGGTTGCCTGTACCAGAGCGCCGAGGATCTCCAGGATTCTTTTCGTTGCGTCCTGGGGACCGCGGCTGACGTGAATCGGCGTGTCCTGCCGGATGACTACACGCCCGGAGGTGTCCACCAGGCCCACCGCGATCTTGGTACCGCCAACGTCGATGCCGGCAATCATGCAGTTCTCCTCACATCCAGCAGTTTCTCATTGCCATGCCAGCACGGCGCCTTCCGATGACTGCAGGTTCAGCGTCGCTCCCGCATCGCCGGCCTGTCGCCGCTCAGGGTCAGAAGGTGAACCGCGCACCAAACTGAAACTGGCGTGGTGTATTCACTGTGGAAGTGATCTGGCCGAATGTAGCTGCCACGTCGGGCTGCGTCAGGACATCGTTGATAGCCGGCACACCAGGCATTCCCAGTTGCGCATGGTTGGTCAGGTTGTAGGCAGAAGCGTCGAAGCGAAGCGTCCTTCCCTCGCCAATCGGGAACGACTTGAAGGCGCTGACATCCAGATCGCGGGCGCCCATGGTGCGGACATGATCGAGATAGGCGGGTGCGGTTCCCGGCACAAACGGACTGGCAGGAATGGCAAAGCAGTCCGGGCTGAACCACGTTGCTGTCGTGTGCGGAGCGCCTTTTGACGGATCGCAGGTCAGATTGGGTCGCTGATTGAAGTAGGAGACCGGCTCCCCCACCACCGGCGATGCAATCGGAATTCCAGTGCCCAGATACAGGATGCCGTTGGCTGTCCAGCCGCCGAAGACGGCGTTGCCGATGCCGCGCAACGGAACGGCGCGGTCGCGGCCGAACGGCAGGTCATAGGAAACCTCACCGGTGAACTGGTATTTCACGTCCTGAGGGCTTACGGAATGTTCGTACTGAAGGTCCTGTGTATCCTGAGCTGCACCTAAGTGGGCACCGACAAATCCCAGAGGCGGGTTCCCGTCATCGGTCATCAGCTTAGCCCAGGTGAAGCTGCCGAGAGTGGTGAAGTGGCTGGTGAGCCTCTTCTGCAGTTTGGCCTGCAGGGAACTGTACTCAGAGTCGCCCTTCACATAGCCATTGGCGAGTACGCCGTGGCCGGAGCCATAGTTGCCATCGCCGAACTGGGGGTACTTCTGCAGTGAAACCCACAGAGGAACTGTGGCGGCGCCATAGTTTCCATTCGTGCCTGGCTGAATCGGCGCCCAGGTATTGTCGACCGTCACACAGTCAGGATCGGATGTATCGACGCAGAGAGAGGCGCCGTACTTCCGAATCGTCTCCAGACTCAGGGTGTTCAGATCGATCTGACCCATCGGGATGAAGAGCCCGCGGCTACCGACATATCCGAGGCTAAGCACAACCTGATGAGGAAACTCATATTCAAGACCAAAGTTGAAGTTATATGTTGTGGGCGTGCGCTGCGAATGGAGAACAGTATTGAGCGTTGTTCCCAAATTATTGCCCAGCCCGGATGGCGAATCGATCAGAGGCACCACGCCCTGGGGAAACGGATTACTGAGAGAGTAGACGCCGGTCGGACTCGGATCCGGATCTCCGGGCGCGGCCCCCACGCATGCCGAGGTGCCGTTGTACACGGTATTGCCATCGGCGTTGTAGCAGGTGGCATCCCAGTTCGTCACCGAGGAAAAACCATCGCTGTTCTGAGAGGCGCCCGCGACCGCCGCTGGGCTCGGCCCATAGTAAAATCCGGCGCCACCGCGTACGACAAGATGATCCATGGGCTGCCAGGCAAAGCCGAGCCGCGGACCGAAGTCTTTCAGGTTTGCGGTGAAAGGAGACCGGTGATCGCCGTTGACGTAGACCTCAGCGCCTTTATAGGCGACGCCGCTAACCGTATTCGAGGCAGCAGGGTCGAAATATTCCAGACGATTATGCCTCTCGTTTCGTCCCCCAAAGACGTCCCAACGTAAGCCGGCGGTCAGGGTAAGAGACCTGGCAGGATGGTAGTTATCGTGCACAAAGGCGGAATAATAGGGGCTCGCCTCTGCGACAAACAGATCTTTGGTGAAGTTATAGCTCTCGGCGCCCGGCGTCTCCCCCATTCCGATCAGGAAAGACGCGAAGTCGCTGCCGCCGCCGCCATCGGCCGTCGACTGGTCCGTGGCGCTGACGTCGAAGTTGTACGCTCCGGAAGACGCGGGTGGCTGCCCGACATTCAGAAAGCGCTTCATGTATTCGAATCCCGCGCTCAGTTCATGTTTGCCGCTGATTCGGGTCACACTGGCGATAACATCGCTGTTTTCGCTCGCGTATTGAAATGTGTTCCAGTTAGCCGTGCCTCCGATGGCGCCGCCAACATCGTCGAAGAACACATAAGGAAGAGTCTTATAGTTCTGGGCTGCTGCCAGCGATGCGGGAAAGCCCAGAGTGGTAAGGTCATAGCCGTTCTGCCTCGGATCGCCACTCTGGTTCTCGTAGTGCCGCGTGAATGAGTAGCGCAGTTGCACCACTGTTTTCGGGGTGAGGGTAAGATCGTCGGCCAGCAGAAAATTGCGCCCGTTCGTGATGTTCTGCGCGTAGAACGGGTCCCATTCACTATTGAACGCGTTCACCAGCGAACTGGTCAGCCGGTCGAAGGAAAAGCGGCCAAAGAGGTGTTGTTTCTCGCCCTGATTCCAGTCCAGGCGAATGTCGAACTTGTGCGCGGTCATCGGATCTACGCCCGGCACGTAGAGATTCTGGGTGGCCCCATCGGTCGCCGAGTCGCAGGTCTTCGGATCCGGCATATTGCACTTTGGGAACTCGGAAAGAAACTTCACAGCAATCGGATTGGGATTGGTGATGATGTTGTTCGCAAACGGCTGACGGGTACCATCCGCATTGTCTGGAACCGTAGGATTGTAGATGGTGAAATCGTCGGCTGAGAAATCGCCCGTTCGCTCGGCGCTGGTGGGAACCGTGAAGATATTCGAGCCGTCGAAGGTGGCCTGCTGGGTTGCTTCGTAATCGGCGAAGAAAAACAGCTTCTTGTGCAGGATCGGGCCGCCCAGCGACGCCCCTTCCTGGTAGCGGTGGAAAGAGGGCGGTGAGTTCGACATGCCGCTGGTCAACTGGCTTTGCTTATTGAAGTATTCATTGGACGACAGAACATCGGGACGGAAGACACCAAAAACGTCGCCGTGGAAATGATCGCCGCCGGACTTGCTCACCAGGCTGATGACGCCGGCTCCGCCGCTCTGGTATGACGCAGGAGTGTTCTGCGTCTCGACGCGGGTTTCTTCCACGCCGTCCTCGGGAATCACCAGGGCGGGAATAATGGCGCCGGCATTGTTCTCCGCGATGCCCAGGGGGCTGCCATCCAGCATGTAGTAAACCGAGCCGATGATGGCGCCGTTGATGGTGTAGGACGATACGTCCACGCCAGGCCGGCCGCTGGTGATGCTCGAGATTGCCTGCGCATTTGAGGAGTTCGGCGTACCGTTGGCTGGGGTCACACCCGGGCTGAGCTGCGCCAGGTCAAAGACGTCGCGCGAAAGCAGGGGAACGCGGTCGATCGTCTCGGCGGAAATGAGCTGCCCAACCGTTGAGTTGCTGGGCTCCACCAGATTGACCGCGACGCTGACATTCACTACCTGATTCACGCTCCCCACCTGCAACGCCAGATCGACGGCGGTCGTCTGATCGACGGTGACAGGAACGTTGTCGCGGACTGTCGTTGTGAAGCCGCTCTGGCTCACGGCGATGCGGTAGACGCCCGGATTGAGAGAAACGAAGGAATACAGGCCTGCCGCATCCGAGGCAGTGTGCAGGGTGACGCCGGTCGCATGGCTGACCAGGGTGACGGCCGCTCCGGGAATGACAGCGCCGGACTGATCAGTGACCGAGCCAGTGATGGCGCCACGGCCGGCCTGGGCGGAGGCAAGCGCGCTCAGGCCGAGCAGAAACAGCGAGACGCCAAGAGAGATGAGCATCTTCGAAGTTCGTAGATTCATAGGCCGCCTCCCGTGAGTCTTGATATTCAAACGTTTGAATGGTATATAAATTTAGGAAGAACAGATCATTATGTCAAGCGGAAAATCGTCCCCCGCTCTCCACGGGCTTTTCCCGACCATGTACCCGCGTCCGACATAATCGACTACGGAAGAAGGAGGAAACGACTTGGCAAAGCGCGCATCCGGTCACGTGACCTTGTCCCACGTCGCACGCGCCTGCGAGCTGTCCATCTCGACCGTGTCGATCGTGCTCAGTGAAGCGCCTCTTTCCCGCCACGTGGCGGAAGCCACACGCCAGCGCATCCGAGCGATGGCCAGCCGCCTCGGCTACCATCCCGATGTCCACGCGCGTTCGCTGCGCCGTCGTCGAACGCAAACTATGGGCGTGCTGGCATACGACCTTTCCGATCCGTTCTGTATCCCGGTGGTGCACGGCATTGAGGAAGCCCTGCAGCCGGCGCAGTATTTCGCTTTGCAGGTGAATGCGCAGGGGAAGCGCAAGCTCTTCGACCGCTATCTGCGCATGATTCTGGAGCGGCGCGCCGAAGGCGTCATCGTGATCGCCAGCTGGATCTTCGAAGAAGCCGATCTGCTCGCCGACATTGAGAAGAACCATGTCCCGATCGTGATCGTGGGGCGCGATCTTACCGCTCGCCGGATCCCTTCAGTGCTGGTGGATAACAAGGCAGGCGGGGTCGTCGCCATGCAACACCTGGTTTCGCTCGGACACCGGCGCATCGCAATCGTTCGTGGCCCGGAAGAGCTGTTCGATAGTGAACCGCGCTGGCAGGGTTTCCGCTGCGCGGCTGCCGAAGCCGGCATCGACCTTGATCCGCGACTGGTTTTCCAGCTTCCCAATCGACTCGATCCGCGATCCAGCTTCGAAGGCGGAGTGCAGTTTGCCAAAGAGATCGTGTCCTCAGGAATCTCCTTTACGGCTGTGCTTGCCTTTGACGACCTGACTGCACTGGGAATGATTCGCGGACTGACCGAGGCGGGACTGCGTGTTCCCGCCGATTGCTCGGTGGTCGGCTTTGACGACATCCTGCCCGCAGCCGTCGCCACCCCCGGTCTCACAACCATTCGTCAACCGCTCGAAGAAATGGGTCAGCTCGCCGCCGAGCGGCTGCTCGCAACTTTGAATCCGAGCGACAGCGACAAGAAGCGCTATCCGCGTCTGCAGATGCTCGCGCCACAGCTGGTTGTGCGAGCCTCCACCGGCGGGCCGCAGCAAGCGGGCCCGATTCCCGAGTGAGTTCACGAGGGAAAGGTCTTAACGCCATGAATCGATCGTTCCTCTTTTGTGTTTGCGCATCCGCAATGCTGTCCACCTCACTGCACGCCGCCGACCTAACTTCCCTGCACGAAGGCTGGCGCATGCAGTCTGCCTGCAAAGTGCAGGCCACTGGAGATGCCATCTCCGCGCCCGGCTTTTCGACTGAGCAGTGGATTGCCGCCGCGGTGCCCACCACCGTGCTGGCCGCGCAGGTCGCGGCCGGCATATTTCCCGATCCCTACTTCGGCGACAACCTGCGTAAGATTCCCGGCGGCGCCTATCCGCTCGGCGAAGTCTTCGCAAACCTGCCTATGCCCGCCGATAGCCCGTATCGCTGCGGCTGGTGGTACAGCGATTCATTCATCGCGCCGGCCTCCACAGCACCGGGCCACCATTTCTGGCTCCACTTTGGCGGCATCAACTATCGCGCAGAAATTTGGCTCAACGGCCACAGGATCGCCGACTCCTCGCAAATCGCCGGCGCTTATCGCACCTATGACCTCGACGTGACCGACACACTCAAGGCCGGCTCCCCCAATGTTCTCTCCGTGGAAGTCTTCGCTCCGACCGAGCACGACCTTGGTATCAACTGGGTGGACTGGAATCCCGCGCCTCCCGACAAGGACATGGGCCTGTGGGGGGAGGTCAGTCTGGTGAGCACGGGTGCGGTCGCGCTTCGTTCGCCCATGGTGGCGACGCACCTGCCCGACGAGAGCCTGCAGACGGCGGAGCTCACGATCCATGCGGAACTGGACAATGCGTCCGACGGCGAAGTGAACGGCATGGTCTCGGGCTCGGCGGCCGGCGTCACGTTCGAGCAGCCGGTGCGTCTGGCTGCGCACGAGCAACGCACCGTCACCTTCACCTCGGAGCAGTTCCCGCAACTACGCATCCACAATCCGAAACTCTGGTGGCCCTGGCAGATGGGCGATCCTCATCTTGAAACTCTCACCATGAGCTTCCGCAGCCAGGGTCAGACGATGGACGAGAAGACGGTTCAGTTCGGCATCCGCGAAATCACTTCGGAATTCGCGGCGAATGGCGGCGGACGCCTCTTCCGTGTCAACGGCAAACCCATCCTCATTCGAGGCGGGGGCTGGTCCCAGGACATGCTGCTCCGCACCGATGCACAGAGGCTGGGCGAGCAGTTCCGGATGGTGCGGGATCTGAACCTCAATACGTTGCGCCTCGAAGGCAAACTCGACACCGACGACTTCTTCAATCTCGCCGACAAGAATGGGATTCTCGTCATGCTCGGCTGGTGCTGCTGCGATCACTGGGAACGCTGGCAGAGCTGGACCCCCGAAGACCACACCATCGCCACCGCGTCGCTGCGCTCACAAATGCTGCGCCTGCGCTACCATCCCAGCCTGCTGGTCTGGCTCAACGGCAGCGACAATCCGCCGCCGCCGGATGTCGAGATAGCCTATCTCGATGTCGAAGCTGCCACGCACTGGCCCAACCCGATCCTTTCTTCCGCGACGGAACGGGCGACCCCTGTGTCGGGCGAGAGCGGCGTAAAGATGACGGGTCCGTATGACTACGTCGAGCCCAGCTACTGGTATGTCGATCATCGCTACGGCGGCGGCTGGGGATACAACACGGAAACCAGCCCGGGCCCGGCGATTCCCTCGCTCGCCAGCCGCAGGAAATTCCTGTCCGATCCAGAGGCATGGCCGCCCTCTGCTGACTGGAGCTTGCACTACGGAGGCGGCGAATTCAAAAACCTCAAAGTCCTGGACAGCGCGATAAGCGCGATTTATGCCCCGCCCACTTCCGTCGCGGACTACGAGCGCATGGCGCAGACCATGGCCTACGACTCCGAGCGCGCGATGTTTGAGTCCTACGGCAAGAACAAGTACGTTTCCACCGGCGTTATTCAGTGGATGCTGAACAACGCGTGGCCGTCGATGATTTGGCACCTCTACGATTACAATCTGGACGCCGATGCGGGGTACTTCGCGGTCAGGAAGGCGTGCGAGCCGCTCCATATCCAGTACTCGTACGACGACCAGTCGATCGTAGTCGTCAACAGTACCTACCATCCGGTTTCCGGCCTGCACGCCAGCATCGATGTGCACGGCATCGGCTGGAACCAGCTGTACAGCGCAACGGCGGACATCACCGTCGCGCCTGACAGCTCGCAGCGGGTCTTCGTCCTGCCGCAGGCCCTGAACAACGGGATGGAACGAATCTTGTTTATCGGCCTCACCCTCAGCGACTCCACCGGCAAAGTCGTCAGCCGCAACTTCTATTGGGTCCCGTACACGCTTACGACGTTCAACTGGTCGGGGACTGACTATACGCACACGCCCGCGGAACGCTATCCGGATCTCACCGCTTTGGCTCATCTGCCGCCGGCGACGATCGCCGCCCATGCGGAGATCGTCAGCACGCAGCAGGGCCGCGAGATCCAATTGCATCTTGAGAACCGCTCCGATGCGCTGGCCTTCCAGGTGCATAGCGCGGTTCGCACCGAATCCGGCGACCTGGTCGCGCCTGTTTTCTGGTCCGACAACTGGATCGAACTGGCTCCGGGCGAATCGACAATGCTCACCGTTCTGCTGACGGAAGAAGGCCCGGCAAATCCCGTAATCCAGCTCGATGGCTGGAACGTTCAGCCAGCCACCATCACACCGGTTGGCCTGCGTGCATCTTCAGCGCGCACTCAACAGCGAGGCCAATCTACACGCCGGTGATTCGCTCTCCCGGGGCAGCGCTCAGCGGTAACATTTACAAGTCGCGAAAACTGCGGACTCGACCCGGATGTGTTGAGCCAGCACTTTCCATATAGGGGAAAACAAAAACCGTTCCTTGATGAAATGTGCTAGCCATCTCGAGGACAGAGCCAGCGGCAGGCTGGGCAAGCCACGAAGGAGAATCCTCGTTTGCCCTATGCGACCGGCTCGACCGGACTCGCGCTAACAGTCAGAGGCATCTCCCGACGGATCATGATTATGCGGTTCCGACCCGCGAATATCAGACTGATCAATCGTCGCTCAAATCTGCCCAGTCTGCTGCTTGCTCTGTCCTCTGAGAAAGGCAACATCAAAAACAACCCCACCACATCCGCGGATTGACAGGGTCACTCCATATCAGGCCAAATCCCTTACGCACTCCAATTAGCCGTCAGGTGATTCCGATGCGCACCGAAACTTGGTGGGTTCCGCCCCATGGCCGCCGTCACTCGTCGGTTTCAACCCAAACCAACCCCAAATAACAGGGCAGAAGTCCTCTCTATGAGTATTTAGAGCTCTTTACAAACCCCAACCACGCTGTCCAACTCATTGAAACTACGTTGATTGTTGCCCTCACAACCCAAAGGTCTTGTGTTCAAATCCACCCCCCGCGACCATCCGAATCAAAGACTTACGTCTTTAGGTCCCTTCCGGCACACTCCCAAAAACTCCCAGTTCGCGCCCAATAGTCGCTCGGTTTCGGACCTTCCAAACTCCAACGACCTAGGCGATTGCAGCGCATCTTGTGCTCGTGGGGGCTTTCAAAGTCCAAAATAGTGCCCTCGGGCCGTTGATCTGGTTCGCGGGGCACGAGGCCTCGAATCAATCAATTACTCTGACGTGGCTAGTCCGACGGACTCCCGGAACCTCTCGCGCAGCGGAGATCGCATCTCGCATTCCGTGCACGCGGAAGCCTGGAGCGGGCGCTTCGTTTCGTTCGCAATTCGGCGGGCCCTGCGTCCAGCCGTCGGCGATCGGGCTGAGGAGACCGGCAACGAGAATCGTGGCGTCAGAAACTGGCGACAAGCCCGTTTTTCAGTACCTATTTGAAGCCGGCCTGAAAGCCGGTCTCGGTGAGCGCATTGGCCTGACGTCAACAGTTGAGCATCGAGACCTGCTGCTCGCCGGACACAAGCCGGATTACGAGATTGGCAATCTTAGGTTTGGCCCACTGAATCTGTGGCATCCCCGGTCCCCAGCCTCCAACTGCGATGGAACGGGGGCTCTCTCGATTGTGGTCTGGAAAGAGGGAATTGGACCGGGCCCGCGCCCCCTGCGGACTGGGCGCCACGAGCGATTAGACGGGCTGCCCGCAGTAGCAGTCGTTATTAGAGTTAGGGCGGTGATGTCGTCTTCCTGGCAAACTGCTCGGCAGGAATCAGGAAGAACTGATCTGGTGATGCGTCCCGCAGAAATGAATGTGGCAGGACTCCAGAAGTCCTTCGATTTCACAGCGCCACCATTTTTTCCTTGCCGCAATTTCTTGACGATGATAGAGAATCTATAAGAGAATGATTTGGGTGACGGGAGCGTCCAGACGGTGCTCGCAGGTAAGTATCTGAAACCAAAGGTGGTCGAGGTCGTTGAAGTTCCCTTGCCCGATGTCGGCGATCATGAAGCCCTGATCAAGATTGAGGCCTGTGGTTTCTGCGGCTCTGATCTGGGCATTGTTGCCGGTGTCCATCCTCGCGCGCGTGCTCCCCTGACACTCGGACACGAGTTTTCCGGACGTATCGTCGAGATTCGCAGTTCAGGCTCCACCCTGAAGGCTGGAGATCTGGTGACCGCTTACCCGCTCATCTCCTGCGGCCATTGTTACGTATGCCGTCATGGGGAACCGCATGTATGCCGGGATTTGCGGCTTTTCGGGATTGATGTGGATGGGGGCATGGCGGAGTATGTGAAGCTGCCGGTTTCGAGCCTGGTGCTGCTGCCCGCCCAGATGCCTGCTCGAATTGGAGCGTTGATCGAGCCGCTGGCAGTTGCGGTGCATGGGGTTTCCATGTCGCCGATTCAGCAACCACAGACCGCTGTGGTGATCGGGGCTGGACCGATCGGCTTACTGACGGCTCTGGTTGCGAAGGCGCGGGGCATACCCCGAGTCCTGATCAGTGACATTGTGCCTTCCCGTGTCGATCTGGCGAGGCGTTTGGGTTTGCGAGCGGTCATGGCGGGAGAAGCGCTGACGAAGATCCTGATGGAGGAAACCGGCGGCGAGGGCGCCGATGTGGTTTTCGAGTGCGCAGGAGCACCGTCAACCGCGCGGGAGATGACGGCGCTGGTGCGGTGCCGGGGAGTTATCGTCAATCTCGGAGTCTTCAAGAAGCCGGCCGAGGTCGATCTCCAGATCGTGAACTTCAGAGAGATCACGATCGTCGGTTCGCGGGTCTACAGCCGCCACGATTTTGAAGAGGCCGTGCAACTGGCGTCTGTGCTTCCACTGGAGCGCATCGTGACGCACTCCTTCTCTCTGCGCCAGGTTGAGGCGGCATTCGAGCTGTTTCGCAGCGGACAGAATGCCTGCAAGGTGCTGATCCTGCCCGATGGAGCGCCTGCATGAATCCGTTTTCGGTTGCCGGCCGGCTGGC
>DASZYN010000494.1:0-6708 GCA_035545435.1 Acidobacteriaceae bacterium
CCCGGATTCCGCGAAGCGTTTCCGAAGGGGCTCAGCGCATTGCCCGCCGCATCTTTCACCGGCGGCAGCACAAATGCCGAGTAGTTGACGTAGTTCACGTAACCGGTGTTGGCGGCGCGCGAGCTGGTGCCCTGCGTCACCTTCTTGCCCGGCACGATATCCGGCCGGTACTCGTTCGCGCCGCGATACGTCGCCGAGATCTGCTGCGAAACCTGCTGGGCCGTGTTCGGCGTGTACGTCAGGTTAAACGGCGTTCCCGACTGCATGGAGTTGATCGCGCTGATCTGCCATCCGCCCAGCAGCGCGTCCCCCGCTCCATTCAGATGCGACAGGAACTGCCGTCCGCGCCCAAACGGCGCGTCGTACACCAGGCTCAGCGTATCCGCGATCGGCAAGTTGTAATCCGATTGCGCGTAGTCGCCGCGCAGGTTGTAGGCGTTCTGCGGCGACGGCGTGTTCGCCTCGAGGGACGCTGCCGCGTTGTCCATCGCATGCTCCCACGTAAACGAATTCAGCAGCGTCAGTCCTGCCACCGATCGCTGTTCGTACCGCACCTGCAGCGCATTGTAGTGAGAGAAAAATTCGTTGTAGGCCTCCGTGATGTCGCTCGGCCAGTTCGTGAATGGCCGCGCGAATCCCTTCGAAGGATCCTTCTGGTTGCCGTTCATGAATCCTTCCAGATGCAGCCCGTGATTGCCCACGTATGCAATGTCCACCAGCGAGTTCTTCGCCAGTTGCTGTTGCACGCTCAGGAAGTAGCTCTCCACGTAGCTGTCCGGCCGGTCCTTGGGAATCCATGTGATGTTGTCGGTTGCCGGATTGAACGCCGTGACCAGTCCCGACGGATAGCCCTGGCTCGCCGTCGCGTAGCAACTGGGCGTCGTCGAACCCGTCGGGATAATCTGCGCCGGCAGAGGCGTGCTGCACTGGTTCGTCGTCGATGGCTTGATCTGTGTCACCACCGCGAACTGCGCCTGCGGTGCGTTGATGGCCAGAATGTCTCCGGAACCCGCGCGCGTGTAGTGCACATATCCGGTGCCGAATCCGCCGCGAATGGCCGTCTTCGTCCACGGTGCATACGCAAATCCGATCCTTGGCATAAAGTCGTTCAGGTCCGGATTCACCAGCGTGCTGCCGTACACTCCACCCGGATGCACCACCGTGATCCCGTTCCCGGTCGTCGCGCCCGGCGCAATCGTCAGCACCGTCTGCGACGCCGGATCCCAGTTCGAAATGTAGTTCTTCCAGTCCGAATAGGGCGAGCCGTACTCCCACCGCACTCCCAGGTTCAGCGTCAGCTTCGGCGAAACTCTCCAGTCATCCTGCGCATAAGCGCTGTGCAGGCTCTGCCGCAGGTGGACCACGAAGTAGTTCGCCAGCTGATAGCTGCTCGTCGTGCCGAACAGAAAGTCCGCCCAGTAGGTGTCCGACACAGGCGCCGTCGGCGCGGCCGCTCCGCTGGACGTCGTCGCGCAACTGGCCGAGATCGCCGCATCGCACAGGCTGTAGCCGCCACCGTACGTCCACGATCCGTACAGCGGATTGTTATCGTTCACCGCCATCCAGATGTGCTCGTATTCATAACCGAACTTCAGCGATTGTTTCCCCTTCACCCACGTGAAGTTCAGTTTCGGATCAATCAGCGCCGGATTCTGCCACTGCGGATTCGTGCTCTGTCGTCCAAACCCGTTGAAGCCCGTGATGCCCACCGAGGGCAGTCCGCCCGCGACCACGGGATTCGACGGCAGTCCCGGAATCGTGAACGCGTTGTCCCCGATCGACAGATTGAACTTGCCCGCTTTTGTTCGCGACAGCCCCAGCCGCGCATCCAGAATCTTATTGGGCCCGAACACGTACGTATTGCCCAGCGCTACCTGCTGATCCAGAATGCGGATCGTCCCGTTCGTCTGCCCGTCCAGCGGCAAAGGAATCGTCGTGTAGTTCACGCCCGTTTCCTTCCGGTCGCTGATGCGCAGGAACCACGAGCTCTTCGCGTTCTGCTGGTAGTCGAGTCGCAGGTCGCCCTTATCGGAGTTATCGGTGAAAGGCACCTCCACCGAATAGTCGTTCGAGTTCAGCCCGGTCGTCGCCAGTCCCGCCTGCGGCAGCGGCAGTTTCTTGAAGTAATTCACTACCTGCGCGTTCAGCGGATCGATCGCCGTGTTCGGAATTGCCGTTCCCGCCGGATACACCGTGCCCGTCAGCGGATTCCGCACCGGTACCACCAGGATTCCGTTCAGCTCGTTCTGCGTGGGCAGCGTCAGCACGCTCAGCGGTGTCAGCGTCTGCCGAAAACCTTCGTAGTCGAGGAAGTAAAACAATCTGTCCCGCAGGATCGGGCCGCCGAAGTTCATACCGAACTGATTGCGATTGAACGCAGGCTTATGGAACGGCGTCACCTTCCCCGTGTTGCTGACCACGTTCGGTTTGAAGAATCCCGCTGCATTCAGATCCGTGTTGCGCAGGAATTCATACAGTGTGAAGTGATACGCATTCGTACCGCTCGCTGACGCCACATTGACCGTCGCTGCCGAACCGCGCCCGTACTCCGCGCTCTCATTGTTCGTGACAACGCTGAACTGCGCTACCGAGTCCGGCGGAATCGCGATGATCTGATTGTCGAACCCCTGATTGCTCTCCCCGTACGCGTTGTTGTCCATCCCGTCCAGCAGAAAATTGTTGAACATGCTCCGCTGGCCGTTCACGTTGTATGAACCGGCGCGCACCAGGCTCGAGATGGAACTCGTCGTCGCCTGAGAAGGCGCCTGCCGCGCCCCCGTCACCACGCCCAGCAGATCCGAATAATTCCGGCTTACCAGCGGCAGCGCTTCGGTCTGATAGTTCGTGATCGTCTGCCCGCGCTGGCTCGAATCCGTTTCCAGCTGCAGCGCCACGTCGCTCACTTCCACCGTCGTCTCGGTTTGCCCCGGCACCAGCCGCAGGTCAATGCGCTGCCGGCTTCCTACCGAAATCGTGATGTTGCGGGCGATGGCCGGAGCAAATCCCTGCTGCGACGCGTTGATCGTGTAAACACCCGTGCGCAGGGAAGGGAACTCGTAGTCGCCCTGATCGTTGGACGTGGTTTTCTCTGTGATCCCGGTTGCCGTGTTCGTAACGCTCACCGCGGTTCGGGGAACCACCGCTCCGCTGGAGTCGCGGACCGTTCCCACCAGGCTGCCATTTTCATATTGCCCGTGCGCCAGAGGCGAGCCCGCGAAGAACAAGCCTGCCAGAAAGAGGACTACCCAATAAACTCGATTTCTTCCGTTCATGCTCCTGATCCTCGGGGGCGTAGAAGAATGCCCCGTTAATACTTAGCAAATGAGAGATGAATCTGTCATAACCGATGTGTAAAATCGTCACCGACATGGATTCCGGGCCTTCCCCCACTCCCCGCCGTATCCTCGCCGTGGATGACGATCCGGTGAGTCTGGCAGTGACTGCCGTCCTGCTGGAAGCCGAAGGCTGTGTCGTCCTTCAGGCCGAAAGCGGCGTCCAGGCCCTCGATCTCGCCCGTTCCGACCCTCCCGACTGCATCCTCGCCGACCTCCGCATGCCCGGTCTGAACGGCCCTGCCCTCGCCCGCTCCCTGCGCAAAGCCGCGCCCCGCGCTCTTCTCCTTGCTATGAGCGCCACCCCTCCGCCGGAGCTCGACGGCTACGACGCCGTCCTTAAAAAGCCGCTCTCTCCGGAAAGCCTGCGCTCTGCATTTGCCCGCCGCCCCGTCCCCGCGCCCCCCGCTCCCAAATCGCCCAAAGAAGACGCGGTCCTCGACGCCGACATCTTCGAGCGCCTCCGCCGCGCCATCACCCCCGAGGGCCTCGAAGAAGTCTTTACCGTCTTCCTCAGCGACACCCATCAGCGCATCGCCGCCATGCGCAAAGCCGACGCTTCGACGATCCGCAAAGAGGCCCATACAATCAAAGGTGGTGCCTCCATGGTCGGCGCTCTCCAGATCTCCCGCGCCGCAGCCGTGCTCGAATCGGGTGTTGACGATCCTGATGATCGGTTGCGCAAACTCGACGAGATGGAGGCTCATTGCCGTTTCGCCGCAATTATCCTGAAACAGAGGCTTAAAGCATGAACTCGCCCACAAAGTCTGCTCGGCCCGCCGTTCCCGCCCGGCCGTCAAAATCCGCGCCCCCCATCCGCATCCTCATCGCCGACGACCATCCCGTCATCCGCATCGGCGTCCGCAACATGCTCCAGGCCGAGGGCGGGCTCGATGTCGTCGGCGAGTGCTCCGATGGCGATGAGGCCATCACCCAAACGCTCGAACTGCTCCCCGACATCCTCCTCCTCGACGTCTACATGCCCCGCCTGCCCGGCATCGAGGCCATGCGCGCCATCATGAACGGCTCGCCGTCGGTCAAGATCATCCTCCTCACCAGCACCATCAGCACCCAGCAGATCATCGAAGCCCTGCAGATTGGCGCCCGCGGCATCGTCATCAAAGACGTCGTCGCAGAACACATCACCGCCGCCATTCGCGCTGTCGCCGGCGGCGACTACTGGATCGGCGGCAAGCGCGTCGTCAATCTGGTCGGCGCTCTGCACGACCTCATGCAGCAGGCCGCTGTTCCCGACCGCAAGACCTTCGGCCTCACCCCGCGCGAAATGGAAGTCGTCGGCTGCATCGTCGAAGGCTGCTCCAACCGCGACATCGCCAAACAGTTCGGGCTCAGTGAAGAAACCGTAAAGCGCCATCTCTCCAACATCTTCGACAAAACCGGCGTCTCCACCCGTCTCGAGCTGGCCATGTTCGCCATCGCCCACCACCTGGTCGCCACCGAGCACTAGACCAGCGCAGTTCCCAAGTCAAAACGCCCTAAAGATAGGCATCTCGTCCCGAGATGCCCTTTCTTTGTTCTGGCGATTCGTCGGCTCCCGATGATACGGTCCCTCTGAACCCCCGCGCGCGCCGGCATCCTTTCTCACCGTGCTGTGGCCATCTCAACATTCCCAGGATCTCCGATGATGCAAGCTTCGTCCGTCCTGCTCTGTTGTGTTTTCCTCGCCTCCCTCACACCGGCTGCCCACACCCAAAACCCGCCGTCTGCCTCCTCTGTCCAGCTCACCCCGTACACCACTCCCGATCAAAGCGCCTCCGCCGGCGTTCCCTCTGGCTGGAAAGCCACCGGCTCCCAAACCACCATCACTCTCACCGGTCCACAAAACGAATCCATCACTCTGGGACGCGTCTACATCGCCCGTAACGCGCCCTTCCAGGCAGGACAAAGACCCGGCGGCGGGGCTGACCTCGCCATGCCCTATAACGCCCCTCTCACCCAAAAACTCATTGCCGTCTACCAGCAGGCCTACGCCCTCGCCGGCAAGCCCGTCCCGCAGATCGCCTTCACCTCCACCACCCCGCTCCAGGTCCCCTCCATCCTCGGCCAGTGCGGCCGCTTCGTCGCCAACCTCACCGGAGCCGGTGACCCCGCAAAGATCATGGGCATCTTCTGCTCCTTTCCCCTCGACTCCGCCGGCGCGTTCAAAAATTTCATCCTCGTCGCGCAGGCTCCCGCCTCCACCGCTGCGCAGGAAGCGCCCCTCGCCCAGGCCGTCTTTTCCAGCTATCGGATCCCTCAGGCCATGCTGGCCAGGAAGCTCGCGCCCGTCACCGCGCCGCCTCCACCCAGCAGCGGACCCGGCGCCGGTATGAGCAGCACCTTGTGGGGCATGCGCCAGGCCGACATCATGGCCACCTGTATGGACGAGGGCGTCATCCGCGAGTATGGCCCCCGCCAGCTTCCCCGCGAATGCGGCGGCCTCGCTCCCAACCCCTAAGCGCACCACGCGCCCCCTCCACCTGTACCCAGGCGCTCTCTGCCCTGTACCCTGTAAATGCAAGGGGGCTGACGAAGGAATGCCGTCCGAACAAGTCGCTGCAGTGGAAGCCGGCCACAATACTACCTGGTCCCGCAACAACCCTTACTCCGCCACGGTCCTCGAAAACCGGCTCCTTACCGGCTCCGGCTCGGAAAAAGAAACCCGCCATATCGAGTTCGACCTCGCCGACTCCGGCATTACCTATCTCCCCGGCGACTCCGCCGGCATCCTCCCCATCAACGCCCAGGACGCCGTCGACCTCGTCCTCGAACGCCTCACCCTCACCGGCCAGGAGCCCGTCACCGACTTCTACGGCAAGCCCCTCGACCTCCGCCAGGCTCTCACCTCCTGGCTCATGATCGGCAAAGTCTCCGGCTCCACCCTCAAAGCCTGGGCCAAACACACCGGCAACGCCGAGCTCTCCGACATCGCCGCCAACCGCGAAAAGCTCGACGCCTACCTCTGGGGCCGCGAGTTCCTCGACCTCCTCGAACACGCACCCGGCAAAATCGAAGACCCCCAGCAGCTCTTCAAAATCCTCCCGCGTCTCGCCCCGCGCCTCTATTCCATCTCATCGAGCCAGGCGCTTCTCGGCACCCAGATCGATCTCTGCATCCGCGTCGTCAAATACAACACCCATGGACGCGACCGCCACGGCGTCTGCTCCACCCACGTCGGCGAGCGCACCCCCAAAGGCGAAAAGCTCCCCATCTTCATCCATTCCAATCAGCTCTTCCGCCTGCCCGCCGACCCCGACGCGCGCGTCATCATGGTCGGCCCTGGCACCGGCGTCGCTCCCTTCCGCGCCTTCCTCCAGCACAAGCAGGCCGGACAGGGCCGCTGGCCCATGTGGCTCGTCTTCGGCGACCAGCGCGC
>DASZYN010000495.1:0-1727 GCA_035545435.1 Acidobacteriaceae bacterium
GGGTGGGTGGGCCTTGAGCAGCTAAGAAAGTGAACGAATCAGCGGCGTCAGTGCGCGGTCGAGTTCATCGAGATCGGGCGCGCCGGGGGCCACTTGCACGCCCTGAAAGAGATTCCATTCTTCAGAGTGCTGCAGGGATTCGCCGGGCCAGACGGTCTGACGCGGGCCCATGAGCTCCACTTCCTGGAAGGCTCCCTCGACATAGACTTCGGTATTTACCTGGTAGTCCGGATAATTGGCGCGATTATGGTGGGCAAAGCGCTTGACGAAGAGCTCGTCGCCGAGCAGATGCGCACACCACCCTTCCTTGTTGCGGAGACCAAACTTCTGCGCGTTGGCGCGGGCGGGATCGGCGCGGAGGAGGATGTATTTGAGGCCGAGGGTGAAGCGGGGATCCTGGAGATCGGTGAAGGCGCAGAGGGCGAGAGGCTGCGTAACCGGCGGGTATTCATCGTGGGTCTGGAAAGGAACGCGCGGGACAATGCCGACGCCGGAGGCGACGATCGTGATGGCCCAGATGGCAATGTCAATGGGCCAGAGGTTGCTGCTGGTCACGGTGTGCTCGAGACGAACGTTGGATCCGGAAGGCGCGAGGGTGATGCGGATGTGTTTTTCGATGGCCGCGCCGTCGGCCCGCTGGTGCACGGTCACGCTGAGATCGCCATGGACTTCGTGCTCGATGGGTGAGTTGTCCGGTGCGTAGGTGGCAGGAAACAGCTCAGGCCACACCCACAGGCGATGACCGCCATAGGGTTTCCAGGAACCGAGAGCGGTCTTGACGGAGCTGTCGGGGAAGCTGCCGAGGTGATTGCGGCCACCGGTGGGGCCATAGAAGAGAATGCGCGGACCGACGGCGGTGGTGACAATGAGGTCGGTCGCGCCGTTGGAAATTTTCAGGCAGTTCGGCAGTCCTGCAAAGGATACGGTTTCGATCGCCATCGAGATGCGCCTCGGTTCCGAGTAGGGAATAAGGAAGCACCATTGTAGAGGATCGGTGTGTCCTGCTCCGGGACGGATTGGACCCGCCGGCCGGAGCCATGAAAGCGATTGGCGCTCGCTGACATGAGGATGCGGGAGGTTGCGATGCTGCGGGTCGTTTATGAACAGGCGTCCAGAGCTTCGCCGGCTCTTGCGCTTTTGTCTGAGCTGAACATCGAGGCACGATCGCCCCAGCCGCGGTGGGAGGAACTGACGGCGTCGGACGGCGATCCACACACAGGCGCGAGCATATATTTGTCACTCTTTTTGTTACATATTCAAAGTGAACCACAACGGAAAGCCCAATTCCGGGCTGTGCCGAGGGCTTGCACAGGGGGTGGTGCAGGCCGCAATTTTCTTCCAGCATTTGCACATAAATACCCGGATTTGCACAGAAATAAAGGACTTGCGAGACCACGATTCTGTGGCATGATTCTTTCAACGGAGGAGCAATCCTCCCGAAGAAGAGAGCAGAACGAAGCGGTCAGGAGCAGCGGTTAACGCGGCTCAGGGGGCTCACGGGAAACCGGGGGTCTCAGCAGGAAGGCCGGGCAACCGGACGCCTGCGGATGGCGACGAAGACGCTCACACGTCAGATGGGTTGACGGAAGCATCGGGAAGCGGGGGCGCAAGCTCTTTGGTCCAGGTGAAACCGGCAGCAACAGGGCGTGATCAGGTAGCCGAAGCCAGATCTTCGATAAATCGGAAGAAGGGGCAGGGACCCGCAAGGGGACCTGCCCCTTCGACTT
>DASZYN010000496.1:0-2006 GCA_035545435.1 Acidobacteriaceae bacterium
TCAAACTTCACCGGGATCATCGGCCCCGCCGCCTCTACCGGCAGCTGCATCTCCTCCATCTTCGAGTAGTGCCCGCGTTCCCCATACCCCACGCTGAGCGGCGCAGCGATCTTCGCCTGCGTGAAGTGCTGGAAAATCTTCAGGTGCTCGTGCGCCTCCTCCACCCGCCCCGCGCGCTGCAGCGCCCGCGCCAGCCCAAACTCCGCCGAACAATGCAGCGGATTCAGCTTCAGCGCCGTCTGGAACTCCGCAATCGCCGCATTCGCATCGCCCAGGCTCATCTCCAGCGATCCGACGAAGTAATGCGCATCGGCGTCCTTCGGATCGATGGCGAGGACCTTCCGCATGTCCTCGATCGCGCCCTTCTGATTGGCCTCGTCCATCTCCGTCAGGCCCAGGTTGTACCAGGCTCGCGGATTGTCCGGCGCCATCGTGCCCGCCTGGCGCAGCGCCGCCTCCGCCTCCGGCAGTTTTTGCATGTACAAGAGAGCGATCCCGCGGTTCAGCACTGGAATGGGCGACTTCGGGTCCGCAGCACGCGCCTGATCCAGTTCCGCTGCTGCCTTCTCGGTCAGCTGCTGGTTCATCAGCGCCACACCGATACTGTTCAGCCGCGCCGCCTCTGCTGGATTGGAATTGCCCGCCGCCGGCCGCGCCTTCAGCGCAGTCAGACCGCCAACCAGAATGATGGCTGGCACCGCAAAGCTGAGAATTGTATTCGTGAACGCTGAACGCCGAACGCTGAACGCTGCTTTTCTGGAGGGCATCTTCGCCGTCCATTATAAGGATCGGCAAATACTGCTCGCATCCGGTGCTTTCTGAACGCCGAACGCTGAACGCCGGAGGATGATCCGGCGCTTCGCGGCGGATCATCCTCCGATATGCACCATGCTGCGCGAGGGCTTCAGGAAATCCGGCTCTCCGATATGGTGCCGCGCTTCTTTCTTCCCGATCGTTTGCCGGATGAACGCGACCATGTCATCGTCGCTGCCGCCGCGCTGCATCACGCCATACAGGTCGTGATCGCTCTGCGAGAACAGGCAGGTGCGAATCTTTCCGTCCGACGTCAGCCGCACCCGGCTGCAGTGCCCACAAAACGCCTGCGTCACCGGCGCGATGATCCCTACCTCCCCCACGCCGTCGTCGAATGTGTACCGCACCGCCGTCTCGCTCGCAACGTTTGGAGCCATCCGCACCACTGGTCGGTAACTCTCGAGTGCCGCAACAATCTCCTTCAGCGACACGACCGATTCCGGCGTCCACAGCCGGTCCTCTTCCAGCGGCATGAACTCGATGAACCGCACGATCACGCCCTCATCGCGCGAAAACTGCGCAAACCGCACGATCTGGTCCTCATTGAATCCGCGCAGCAGGACGCAGTTCACCTTCACTGGCGCCAAACCGGCCTTCTTCGCGGCCCGCACCCCCGCCAGCACACGCTCGTAGCTGCCTGGCACACGCGTGATACGCGCAAACTTCTCCGCATCCACCGCGTCCATGCTCACCGTGATCCGGCTCAGCCCCGCATCGCGCAGCGGTTCCGCCAGTTCCTCCAGCAAATGCCCGTTGGTGGTCAGCGCCAGATCCAGGGGCGCTCCGTCCAGGGTCCGCAGCTGACTCAGCTCGCGGATCATCTCCAGCAACCCCCGGCGCAGCAGCGGTTCGCCGCCCGTCAGCCGGATCTTCTCAATCCCCAACCCGACAAACACCCGCACCATGCGCAGGTAATCCGCGATCGGCAACTCCGCATACACCGCGCCTTCGTTGCCCGTGCGGCAATAGACACACTTGTAATTGCACCGATCTGTAATCGAGATGCGCAGGTCGGTGATCGCCCGCCCGTGCTTGTCGATCAGGCGCTCGGCCTGGCCCTTTGCCACAGTCGGGATGGAATCGAGCGCACTCGCCATGAGCTTCTACTTTATTCGATGCGCCACAACCCCGTCAGCTTCCGCCCGGGCTTCAACCCGCCGGTTGTCCATCTCCCTCGCCGGCAGACGGCCTCC
>DASZYN010000497.1:0-2187 GCA_035545435.1 Acidobacteriaceae bacterium
CGCAGGTGAGCGAGGAACGACTCCATGTAGGGCGGCATTTCGGCTTCAGGAACCGGAGCCGCCACCTGCAGGGGATTCGCCATGCGCGCCCGCAGCGCATCCACGCCGGTAATCCACGCTGGCCTCATGATTTGCCTCCCGTATTGTTCTGCGCCACAACGGTTGCGTTCGTAAGAATGCGGTTCCTCGCCTGCGAAAGCCGGCTCAGCGATCCGGTATCCGCAGCAACTTGCTCCAGAGTGGTGTTGGAACGCACCGTTTGAGGTGCCTCGGCAACCGTCGCGCCCAGCGTCGAGGGATCGCTGCCCAGCAGAATCTGTGCCTCTGCTGTGGAGGCAAGACTCCAGACCTCGCTCAACACCTGGGGATCCATGCCGACCGTCTGCGAAGCATGATCGATCCGATAGCGGTCCGCGACACCCGGTGCGCCTTTGGCGATGGCTTCGGTCGCCGAGACGGATACCAGCGGCGGAAGCGACGTGTGCAACTGCTCTGCGAGCGTGGCCGGAAGATCGACCGCAAGCGCGGGAGCGATCTTCTGCGTGATATTGTCCGCGCGGTTGGCTTGGCGATAGGCCTCCGTCCGCCACCGCATCAGTTCACGGGCCAGCTGTCCATCCGCCGCCGCCAGTTGACGGCCAACCTCGAACGCGGCTGCATACGAAACATCTTCGGCGCCGGTTTCCACCGTGGCCCGGCGGCACTGGTCGGCACTGTGATACGGACCCAGCGGGTCCCGCGTAAGTTGCCACGGCACAAGCGGGCCCCGGTACCATCCGACCTCGGTGGTGCCGGCTCGATCCTGAATCGAAAGGCGCAAGTGCCCAGTATCAGTGAGTGCAGGCTGACCCGGCGTTGCCACCTTTCCGATCATGCCGACATCGAGCGCCTGCATCAGCTTCCTGAACGGGCCAGGGCCCGTGCAGGTGAATTGCCAGGTGTGCAGCAGAACAAGCCGGACTTTGGGATGGAGGAGACTGCCAGGACCTCGGACCACGATCGCGATTTCCCGCGCTGCGATGTTGCCGCCTGCATTGCCAGGCGCTGCGTCCGCAAGCACGGGAGGAACCTGCAGTGGCTGCAGCAGATCGGCGCGCTGTTCCAGAGATACGAGGCAAGCCCGATACTTCGTTTCGGGCGAGGGAAGACGGTTGGACATGACAACCGAAAAGAAACCGTCGCTGGAGCCTGCACTCAGTTCGCGATCCTCCACGTTCACCTGGCGAACATGCGAAAGAAGGCGAAGCTCATGGCTTGTGGGAAGAATGTCCGTTAACAAGCTGCGATCGAGTTCGACGGCGTCGCACAGAACATTGGCCGGCGAGCCGAGCTTGTGAAACACGCCAGTACCAACCACATCGACCAGATGTTGGTTTTGGAGAAGTGTGTAGGGTTCTCCATCCTGAAAGAGAAGCAGCGCCACCCAGGGAACCTGACCATTCTGCGCAGGCAGCGACGGATCGACCACAGGGGCCGGCAACGCAGCGTCGCGTTCCCAGGGCAGCGTGCGGCGCGACAGCACGATCTGAGGAATGGCATCCTGAAACGCTCCCTGGCCGTTGCGCGGTGGATAGACATTCGCCACCAGCGTCGGGTCGAGCGAGAACCGCGGGCCAACGATATTCAGGTAGCGGTCGATCGGCGCTGATTCGGAGTTGCTGTCCCATGAGATATCGGTTGAAACCGTGAGCTTGTACTGCCCATCCACGGTGGCTGGCTGAATATCGTCGTAAAGGTACATCGATCCGCGGGGGGGATCGTTGGGATTGATCACGCGACACCTCCGGCAGATTTTGTGATCTGAACCAGGATCTGGCCCGACGCGGTAAGCGGACCGCTGGAGACCAGGCTGGGCGGAACGGAACCATGCAAACGCGCGGCCCAGTCTGCGGCGCGTCCGGGCAGGCCGATGACTCCGGCGAGCGACCATCCGGCCTGACTCGCGACCGCGATAGAAATATGGCTGGCTTTCGGATCGTGTTCGACCACGTCGTAAAGCAGTGCGCGGCGAAGTCCTCCGCTGCCGACAACCGGAGGCGTTGCCAGAGTAGCCCCGTCGCAGGAAATCCCGATATCGCCGCTCTCCGCAGCGTTCGCATCGGCGCGATCCAGCAGAATCATGATGACGGAGACCGCCGTTGGAAGCCATGTTTCCGCGCCGCTCTGCTCAATGAGCGCATCGGAAAT
>DASZYN010000498.1:0-11015 GCA_035545435.1 Acidobacteriaceae bacterium
CGTCTCGAAGCTTGGGCCGAGCACGCTCAGATACACGCCCTCGTCGAGGCGATAGCCCTCCTCATGCCCCGCCTCGTGCGCCACCGTCCGTAGCCGCCCGGAGTACGCCTCGCTCATGTCGAAGAACCGCGGTCCCAAGCGGTCATCTGCGGGACCGGCAATGGGATTCCGTCCGGACAGGTTGATGTGGTCCGCGATCAGGACCAATTGTCCCCGCTGAAATGCGGGATTGATGCCGCCCGCGGCATTCGTCAGCACCAGTTGGTTTATGCCCATCGCCGCGAGCACTCGGATGGGAAAGACGACTTCGTCCGAGTTGTATCCCTCATATGCATGGACGCGTCCCTGCATCACGGCCACCGGTACACCGGCGACTTTGCCGATGACGAGCTTGCCACTGTGTCCGGGCACGGTCGACTGCGGAAAGTGCGGGATCTCTGCAAAGGGAACGGCGGCCCTGTCCGTCAGCTGCTCGGCAAATGCGCCCAGGCCGGAGCCCAGAACGATCCCGATTCGCGGCCGCAGCTCCGTCCGCGACAGCACGAACTCCGCCGCCGCACCTGCCTTGTCATAATTCGTATCCGTCATAGTTACTTCATCAGAATTCCCACGATCGAAGCCGACATCAGGTTGGCCATGGTGCCGGCCAGCATCGCGCGAAATCCCAGTTTGGCCAGCTCGTTGCGGCGGTTCGGGGCCAGCGCCCCGATGCCGCCGATCTGGATGCCGATCGAGCTCAGGTTGGCAAATCCGCACAACGCAAAGGTCGCAATCGTCACGGAGCGCGCCGCCAGGGCCCCCGTCTTCGCGAGGCTGCCGAGATAGGTGTACGCCACCAGCTCATTCAGAACCATGCGCGTGCCCAACAGGTTGCCGACGGTCGGCGCGTCATGCCATGGAATCCCAATCAGCCACGCCACCGGCGCAAAGAAGAACCCGAGGATCGCGTCAAGCGAGTGCGGAAATGGGATGTGGTGAAACCCGAGCCAGTTGTGCAGGCCGCCCAAAATCCCGTTCAGCAGCGCAATCAGCGCCAGAAACGAGATCAGCATAATGCCGACGTTGAAGGCCAGGCGGCCGCCGTCGATCGTTCCGCGCGCAATGGATCCGATCAGATTCTCGTTCCGGCTCTCCTCATTTTCCGGGATGTGGACCACGCCTTCCGTCGCCGGCTTCTCCGTCTCCGGTACGAGCATCTTCGAGATCAGGATCGTTCCGGGCGCCGTCATGATCACCGCGGCGAGCAGACTGCTTGCCGAGATGCCGTACAGGATGTACGCCGCCATGATTCCGCCGGACACATGCGCCATGCCGCTGGTCATGATCGTCATCAGCTCGGAGCGTGTGGCTCCAGGCAGGAACGGCCGGATGGTCAGCGGCGCCTCGGTCTGTCCCATGAAGATGCTGGCCGCGACATTCAGGCTTTCGGCGCCGGACACTTTCATCGTCCACAGCATGGCTTTGGCGAAGCCGCGAATGATGAGCTGCATGATGCCGAGGTAGTAGAGCACAGCAAAGAAGGCCGAGATGAAGATGATCGTGGGCAGGACCTGGAAGGCGAAGAAGCTGGTGCCGAAGGCCCCGCCGATCTTCGAGTGCTGCGCGCCCAGATCGCCAAAGACAAACGTCGACCCATCGAACGCGTAGGCGAGCAGTTTGTTCACTGCGCCGCCCGCGGCATGCATCACTCGCTGCCCTACCGTCCACTCCACCACACAAACAGCAAAGAGGATTTGCAGCCCCAGACCCCAGATAACCGTGCGCCATCGGATGGCTCTGCGATTCGTCGAGAAGATCCAGGCCAACAGCAGCATCGTCAGCAGACCCAGCACACCCGTGAAACGTCCCAATGCATTCTCCTGAAGGTCTTTTCGATTCTATGGGCGATGTCCGGCCTGGAGATAAGAATCTTTATTCTCGGCGGAGATGATGTCGCGCACCAGCGGCGGAGGAGCGAGGGGTGCGTCGGCAAGGGTGAGCGCTTCCGAGAGCAGGTGCTCCGGCTCAGCGAATCGCGCCTCGTCCTGCGCAAAGAGCGTCGCCAGCACTTGTCCCGCCTCGACGCGATCGCCGAGCTTCACGTGCATCTCGAGGCCAGCATGAGCTTCGACCGGCTCGCCAGCCTTCTCACGTCCGGCGCCGAGGCGCTGCACGGCCCAGCCGACTTTTGTGCAGTCGGCTGCGACAAAATATCCGTTTCGAGCGGCGCGAAACTCCCGGCGGAATCGGGGCTGATGGAATTCCATTCCGGCATCGATTGCCTTCAGTTCCCCGCCCTGCGCCTCGACCATCTCGCGAAAAATGCCGAGCGCCGAGCCATCGACCAGCTTCTGCTCGGCAACTTCCCTCCCTTGCTGTGCGCTGCGCGCCTTGCCGCCCAGATAAATCATCCATCCGGCGAGAATCAGCGACACCTCTCGCAAATCCTCGCTCAACGGATTGCGCTCGCCCTGCAACAACTCCATGGCTTCGGCGATCTCCATCCAGTTCCCTGCCATCCGGCCCAGCGGCTGGCTCATATCGGTCAACACCGTGACGGTCCTGGTTCCCGCGCGCTCGCCGGTCTCGACCATGAGCGCGGCCAGATAGCGCGACTGATCCTCATCGCGCAGGAAAGCGCCGGACCCTGTCTTCACATCGATCACCAACGCATCCAGCCCGGCGGCAAGCTTTTTGCTCATAATCGATGCGCAGATCAGATACGGATTCTCCACGGTCGCCGTCCGGTCGCGCAGGCTGTAGAGCTTGCGATCGGCCGGGACCAGGTTCCGGGTCTGCCCCACGATCGAGGCGCCGCATTTCTCCAGCACGGTCCTCATCTCGGCCAGGGACAGGCCGGTCCGGTAGCCGGGGATGGACTCGAGCTTGTCCAGCGTTCCCCCGGTATGGCCGAGCGCGCGGCCACTGATCATCGGATCCGCCAGACCGGCTGCGGCCGCGATGGGAGCCACCAGGAACGATGTCTTGTCGCCCACGCCGCCGGTGGAGTGCTTGTCGACGGTGCTGCGGCCGAGGCCGGCATGGTCGAGGACCTCGCCGGAAAAGCGCATGGCGGTGGTCAGCGTATCCAGCTCGGCGAGCGTGAGGCCGCGAAGGAAGACCGCCATCAGCCAGGCGGCAAGCTGCTCCTCGGGAATGGTCTCCTGGGCCGCGCCCTCGACCAGGAACCGAATTTCTTCTGCGTGGAGTTCCTCACCGTCGCGTTTTTTCCGGATGAGGTCGACCGCATGGAGTGCCGTCATGCCTCCGTCTCCGGATCGAATGCAAAAGCAAACGGAAAGAGCTCAGCAAAGCGCCGCGTCTCGGGCCCATTTCGATCCGAGAAGCAAACGACCGCATCGGGGGTGACAAATTCGCTCATCACCTGCCGGCAGGCCCCGCAGGGAGAACAGGGTGCACCGTCTCGATTGGCCACCGCCACGGCTCGAACTCGTCGCGCGGGGCCCTGTTCACTGATGGCTCGAAACAGGGCATTCCGTTCGGCGCAGCTCGTCAGACCGTAGGAGAGGTTCTCCACATTGCAGCCGGTGGCGATCGAGCCATCGTCGAACAGGAGAGCGGCCCCAACCCGGAACCTGGAATACGGGGCGTAGGCATTCCCGGCAGCCTTCACCGCCGCAGCACGGAGCTGTTCAAGCGTTTGTTCATCGATGTCCAGCATGGTTCTGAGGCTAACTGGATCGCGGTCCCGCGGCAACAGGACTCAAGTTCCGCGTTGCGCTTCCGATAAACCCATCGTGGACGACCTCACTCGCGAATTCCTGCTTGAAAGCCAGGAAGGGCTCGATCGGATGGAACGGGCTCTGACCGATCTTGAAACCCGTCCCGGCGATACTGAGTTGCTGGCCGAGATTTTCCGGTCGGTGCACACCATCAAGGGCACCACCGGCTTCCTCGGCTTCAGCCGTCTCGAAGCCCTCTCACACGCCGGAGAAAACCTCCTCGGACTGCTGCGTGACGGTAAGCTGCTGGCGACGCCGGAGATTGTGAGCGGGTTGCTCACGCTCATGGATATGCTGCGCGGAATCCTCCGCTCCATCGAAACCACGGGAGCAGAAGGGGAAAGCCAGGCGCAGGACACGGCGATGATCGAGCGGCTCGAAAAACTGCAGCGCGGGGATACTTCCGCGGCTTTCGCGGAGCCCATCCTGACGGCGGCCGCGGTGGCAGGAACGGCCCGTCCGGTGCGGCCGCACAAGCCGCGGGTACCGCGCAAACGCGCGTCCCGTCTATTGCCCGAGACAGTTCAGGATCCGCCTCCTCCAAACACATCCGAGGAAGCAGGGCCGCTCAGCAAGGTCGAAGACAGGTCGAGGGCTCCGAAACTGGAACCCGTTCCCGGCTCTTCACTTCCTGCGCGGTCTGCGAGCGAGCCGGTACCCGAGGTTCAGTCGGCGGCCTCTCCGGGCACCGCTGACTCGACCCTGCGCGTCGATGTGGAGCTGCTGAACCGGATGATGAATCTGGTCGGGGAGCTCGTGCTGACGCGCAACCAGATTCTGCAGACGACGAGCAACGATCCCGGCTTCGCGCTGCTCGGCCGCCGACTCGACATGGTAACGGCCGATCTGCGCGAGTCGGTGATGAAGGCACGGATGCAGCCAGTGAGCCACGTTTTTTCCCGCTTCCCGCGGCTGGTCCGCGACCTGGCACTGGGACTCAATAAAAAGGTCCGCCTGGAGATGGAAGGGCAGGAGACGGAACTGGACAAGAGCCTGCTCGAAGCGATTCGCGATCCCCTGACGCATTCGATCCGGAATGCGATCGACCACGGCATCGAATCCCCGGCAGAGCGTGCCGCTCAGGGTAAGCCGGCCGAAGGCGTCGTGCGCCTGCGTGCTTACCACGAGGGCAGCCACGTCGTCGTCGAGGTTCACGACGATGGTGCCGGTATGAGCATCGACAAAATCTGCCGCAAGGCGATCGAGAGGGGCCTCGTGACCGCGCAGCGCGCCGAGCAGATGAACGAGCGCGAGATTCTGCAGCTGATCTTCCTGCCCGGCTTCTCCACGGCGGAGACCGTGACCAGCGTCTCCGGGCGAGGCGTGGGGATGGATGTGGTGCGGACGAACGTGGAAAAGATTGGCGGCAAGGTCGATGTGGAGAGCCGCGCCGGCCAGGGCTCCATTCTCCGGCTTCGCATCCCGCTCACGCTGGCCATTATTCCAGCGCTGATTGTGCGCAGCCGGGGCCAGAACTTCGCCGTGCCCCAGACCGGGCTGACCGAACTGGTTCATCTGAGCGCTGGCGAGTCCGACAGCCGCATCGAGCGGCTGGAAAACGCCTCGCTCTACCGCCTGCGCGGGCACCTGCTTCCGCTCGTCTTTCTTGACAGGCTTCTGCAGCAGCCAGCCCGGGCGAGCGGTACTCCCTGCGACATCGCCATCCTCAATGCCGATGGACGCCGTTACGGCCTTGTTGTCGATGGGCTCGCCGATCCCGAGGAGATTGTGGTGAAGCCTCTGGCGGCTGTGCTGCGCGAGATCGGCTTCTATGCAGGGGCCACCATTCTCGGCAATGGGGAGATGGCCCTCATCCTGAACCCAGGCGCCATCGCCCAGAGCGCGAACGTCGGTCTTTCTTCGGAAACTGAAGAAGGGGGCGGCGAAGAAACAAACGCCGGCCGCCAGGACTATCTGGTCGTGGAGGCAGGCGCCCGCCGTGCGGCCCTGCCGCTGGACACCGTGGTTCGCATCGAGCGGATCCCGCGCTCGCGCATCGAACGAGCCGGCTCGCGCCCTGTCCTGCGCTTCGAAGGCTCACTGCTGGCCCTGGACGACGCGGCAGCCGATTTCATCGACGCAGGCGAAGATCCCGATGCTCAGATGACCGTCGTGGTCTGTCGCGATGGCCGCCGCCAGGTAGGGATGACGGTCTCCCAAGTCCTCGATGTCACGGGCGGAAGCCAGCTTCAGGAGGCAGGATCCGGCCTCGCGGCCGCGGGCATCACGCTGCTGCATGAAAAGGTAACCGGCATTGTCAGTCTCTCCGCGATTCCGCCGCTGGAGAATGTCGCGGAGGACGGCCTTGCGGGGTTTGCGATATCCCAGGAGGAATCACGATGAGCGAAGCAAGCGGCCAGAAGACCGAGGAGGTCTGCTCGGTGGTCGTCGGCGATACCCTTTACGGGATACCGATCGCCCACGTGCTTGAAATTCTTGGAAAGCCGGGGACCCAGCCGGTCCCTCTGGCGCCATACTTTGTCGGCGGTCTGGTGCACTACCGCGGCGAAGTCCTGACGGCGGTTTCCCTGCGCCGGCTCCTGGGAATGGAGCCGGCCGGGACGCCGGAAGACGTGCTGGTCTTCGAAAGCGGAGATGGATTGTTTGGCCTGTTCGTCGACTCGGTGGGGGAGGTACTGCACGTGTCGGAGACAGACCACGAGCCCAATCCGGCCACGCTGGAGGCGCGGCGTCAGGCGCTCTTCGATGGAGCGTGGAAGCTGAGGGATCGGCTTTTGGTCAGTCTGCGACCCGACCGTCTCGATCCGATGCGCCTGGCTGGAGCTTTTCCCGCCTGAGGCCGGTGCCTGCGGAAAGGAGAACCCATGCGCGCTCTGGTGGTCGACGATTCACGGTTCATTCGCAACTATCTCCACTCGCTTTTCACCGAGCATGGCGTTGAGTGCGTCGAGGCGGTCGACGGAAAGCAGGGTCTGGCTTGTCTGCGTGAGGCTGGTCCGTTCTCGGTCGCGCTGGTGGACTGGAACATGCCGGTCATGTCGGGATACGAGATGCTGCAGGCCGCGCGCGCCGATCACGCGTTCGATGGGACCAGGATTGTGATGGTGACGACCGAGGCGGAAAACGACCATATCGAAGCCGCTCTGCTGGCAGGCGCCGACGAATACATCGTCAAACCTTTCGACGAGGGGGGGCTGTTCGACAAACTGCGCATGGCCGGAGTTGAGGAGCTATGATGCCGGGGGCTGAGATCGGTGCGCGCAGGATTCGCGTCCTGCACATCGATGATTCCGCGGTCATGAGGAGCCTGCTGCGCATGGTGCTCGAACCTCAGGCTTCGATAGAGATCGCAGCTACGGCGTCTTCCGGGCAGGAAGGGCTGGCGGCGTTTGAACGGATCCATCCGGATCTTGTGCTGCTGGACATCGAGATGCCGGGAATGAATGGGCTTGAGGTGCTCTCGGCCATCCGGCGTCATGATCGCCGCGTACCGGTGATCATGTGCAGCACGCTGACTTCACGTGGAGCCCGCATCACCATCGAAGCTCTGGCGCGCGGCGCGACGGATTACGTGACCAAGCCTGGCGCGCAGCACGGAGTCCGTGAGGCTGTGGAGACCCTGAGCCGCGAACTGCTTCCGAAAATCCTGGCGCTGTTTCCACCCGCATCTCACCGGACCGCCCCTCCACTCACTGACGTCTCGTGTCCAGTGCCTCCGCCTGCGGCGGTGCACCGTCCAAAGATTGTCGTTATCGGTGTTTCAACGGGAGGCCCGGCCGCGCTTGAACTTCTCCTGCCCAAAATTCCGGCTGATTTCGCGCTGCCGATTCTGATCGTGCAGCACATGCCCCGTCTTTTTACCGGACTTCTTGCCGAGCGCCTGAACAGCGTGTGCAGCCTGCGGGTTCGCGAAGCGGCTCCGGATACTCAGGCCGAAGCGGGCGTGATTGACATCGCACGCGGTGACTGGCACCTGGAAGTCCACCGCGACCTCCGTCTGCGCCTGAATCAGAATCCGCCGGAGAATTTTTGCCGGCCGTCCGTCGATGTGCTCTTCCGGTCCGCCGCGCAGGTCTGCGCGGGCGGCGTTCTCGGGGTCATTCTGACGGGGATGGGTTCGGACGGGCTCATCGGGTCGCGCGCGATCCGTGCGGGGGGCGGGACGGTGTTGGCACAGGACGGAGCGACCAGCGTGGTCTGGGGGATGCCCGGCGCGGTCGCCCAGGCCGGCCTGGCGAATAAGATCCTTGCCCTCGATGCCATTCCGGCGGAGATTCTGCGCCTGACTGCGGCCACCCCCCCGCAGGCTCGGCGCGTGGAGGCCTTTGCCTGATGAGCGCCTCCCCCATCGATTACGAGTACCTGCGCACGGTGGTTCTGCGCAACTCAGGCAATCAGGTCGATGCAAGTCGCAACTATCTGTTCGAGTCGCGTCTGCAGGGGCTGCTTCGCAACCGTGGCTTCGATTCGCTGACCCAGCTGGTTTCTGCTCTCCGTTCAGGCAACGGTCGTTCCCTCGAACGTTCGGTCGCAGAAGCGATGACGATCAACGAGACGAGCTTCTTTCGCGACACTCCCACGTTCGACTACCTGCGGGAGACGCTGCTTCCTGCTCTGATTGAGAGCCGGCGCGACACTCGCACACTACGCTTCTGGTCTGCGGCGAGTTCTTCCGGCCAGGAGGCGTACTCGATTGCAATGATGCTGCGCGAGTATTTTCCGGGTCTTGCCGGATGGCGCATCGATATCCTGGGCACGGATATCTCCGCCGAAATGGTGGAACGCGCCAGCACAGGCCGCTACCAGCGCATAGAAGTCAACCGCGGCCTCCCTGCACGCCTCCTCGTTAAATATTTCGTCAGGATCAATGATGAATGGGAAATCCAGCCCGATCTGAAGCGGCTCTGCCGATTCCAGCAGCGCAACCTCTGCCCGCTCCCCAGCCTGCCGGAGACGTTCGACATCATCTTTCTCCGCAATGTGATGATCTATTTCAATCAGGACACACGGCGCGAGGTTCTGCTTGGCATGCACCGCGCACTGGCGGCGGACGGCATTCTTTTTCTCGGCCTCAGCGAGCAGCCCCGCATGGACTCCCACTGGCAGACGATGCTGACGCCGAAGACGGTTTGGTACAAACCGATTCGTTAGCAGAAACAACAGGCACGACAGAAGCGCAGGGGAATCCGGCGAGCAGGCAGGTTCCTCGCTCGGTGCGTTCGCTCCCCTGGCCTTTGCGCTCTTTTTGCGCTCGGCTATCCTCACCTCAGGCATGGACCCGCTCAGCCTCTTCCACCCAATTACACGGAGCTGGTTCCGGTCGACGCTGGGCGAACCCACTTCCCCGCAGCGCCTCGGCTGGCCGGCGATCGCACGCAGGGAGAGCACGCTGATCCTCGCCCCGACGGGCAGCGGCAAAACGCTCGCGGCCTTTCTGTCGTGCCTCGATCGCCTGATGCTGCGTGAACCTGCGTCAGAAACACGAGCCACCGAACCAGGCTGTCGCGTTGTCTACATCAGTCCGCTGAAAGCCCTGGCGGTGGATGTGGAACGCAACCTGCAGACACCGCTGCAGCAGATCGCGCCGCTGGCACGCCGCGCGGGTGTGCCGTTTCGCGAACCGCAGATCGCGATCCGCACCGGCGATACACCGCAGATCGAGCGTGCCCGGTTTCGCCGTCATCCCGCCGATATCCTTATCACCACGCCGGAATCCCTCTACCTGCTGCTGACCTCCGATTCCGCCACGGCTCTCCGCTCGGTCGACACGGTGATCGTCGACGAGATTCATGCGCTGGTTCCGAGCAAACGTGGAGCGCATCTCGTGCTTACCCTCGAGCGGCTCCAGGCGATCTGCACCCAACCTCTTCAGCGCATCGGCCTGTCCGCAACCCAGCGTCCGCTTGAAGAGGTCGCACGGTTTCTGGGTGGATCACAGACTTCTGAGGATCCATCCGAGGTAACGGCTCGCCCGGTCACGATCATCAATGCGTCCGCGCCCAAACAATTACAGCTCAGGGTTGAAGTTCCAGTTGAAGATATGAAGGCGCCGGAATCCTCACCCGCTTTCGGGCAGGACTCGCCCGTGAAGCGGGCTTCTGTCTGGACGACGATTCCACCCCGCCTGCTGGCCATCATTCGACGACGACGGGCCACGCTCATCTTCGTTAACAATCGGCGGACGGCGGAGCGGCTTGCCGGTCTGGTGAACGATCTGGCGCAGGAACCTCTGGCTCGCGCCCATCATGGCTCTCTCGCGGCTGCGCAGCGAGCCGAAATTGAAGAACAACTCAAGAAAGGCGGGATCCGGGCTGTTGTTGCGACATCTTCGCTCGAACTCGGCATCGATATGGGCGCGATTGACCTGGTCATTCAGATTGAGTCGCCGCCATCCGTCGCGGCGGGGATGCAGCGCATCGGCCGCGCCGGCCACAAAGTCGGGGTGGTGAGCGAAGGCATCATCTTCCCGAAATATCGTGCCGATCTCATCGCCTGCTCTGCCGTCACGCGCGCTATGCATGAAGGGCATGTCGAGGCTACATCGATGCTCCGCAACCCTCTCGACGTCCTCGCGCAGCAAATCGTCGCCACGGTCGCGCAACCTCCCGCACTGGCCGAGCCCCGACTGAAAGGTCACGCCCCGCGGGAAGTCTCCATTTCTGCCGATTCCGTCTATGACCTGGTCCGCCGTGCTGCTCCGTTCACGACACTGACACGCGCCGCCTTCGAAAGCGTCCTCGATTTGCTCTCCGGCAAGTACCCCTCCGAGGAGTTCTCCGAGCTCCGCCCGCGTATCAACTGGGACCGCGAGGCGAATCTTCTCGCTCCGCGTGCGGGCTCAAAAAGTCTGGCCATCCTGAACGCCGGTACGATTCCGGACCGCGGCCTCTACGGCGTCTTCCTCTCAGGCGAGCATAAGAAACCTGTTCGCGTTGGCGAACTCGACGAGGAGATGGTCTTCGAGTCGCGTGTTGGGGAGGTCTTTGCGCTGGGCGCCTCCACGTGGAGGATCGACGAAATCTCGCACGACCGCGTTCTCGTTTCGCCTGCGCCCGGTCAGCCGGGGAAGCTTCCCTTCTGGCATGGAGACCAGGCGGGACGCCCTCTCGAATTCGGCCGCCGGATCGGCGCGCTGGTCCGCGAGATTCGCGCGTTGCCTCCCAACGCGGCGATCAGTCGACTGGTGCGCGAACACGATCTTGACTCCCAGGCAGCTGAGAATCTGCTTCAATTTCTCAGCGACCAGCAGAATGTGACTGCCACTGTGCCAGATGACCGCTGCATCGTGATCGAGCGCATCCGCGATGAGCTGGGCGACTGGCGTGTTTGTGT
>DASZYN010000499.1:0-9941 GCA_035545435.1 Acidobacteriaceae bacterium
TTTCCAGAGGAAGCGAGTTCATGTCTAAACGTGTTGCTGTGATGCTGTTCGCAGGTCTCGTAGCCCTTTCCCCAGCGTCCCAATCCCAGACTCCTCAGGCGATGGATCCCGAATTCGCGACACATGTCAAGGAGTGGACCACCAAACCGGAGTTCCTGAGCCCGCTCGTCGACCATCTCCCGGCCAGCAGCGCCGTGCCGTCGCCCAAAGAGGTCCTCGGGCATGACATCGGCGCGCCGAAACAGCTCACCTACTATGCTGACGTGCTGCGCTACTATGACGCGCTGGCTGCACACTCGCCGCGGGTCAAGGTCCTGCGCATTGGCAAGACGGAAGAAGGCCGCGAGTCTGCCATCGTGTTCGTCGGCTCGGAAGATTCGATTTCCCACCTGGATCAGGAGCGCCAGAATCTGGCGCGTATTGCCGATCCGCGCGGACTCAGCGAGGCGGAGGCGCAGGACCTGATTGCGCACACCAAACCGATCTATACGCTCTCCGGCGGACTGCACAGCGCCGAGCTGGGACCTCCCGAGATGCTGATGGAGCTGGCGTACCGGCTTGCGACCGAGGATTCGCCTCTCATCCAGAGCATTCGCGATCACGTCATCGTCGCCATTCTGCCGGTTGCCGATCCTGACGGCCGCGACCGTTCGATCGACTGGTACTACGCGCACAATGTCGACGTTACGGACTACGAGAAGATGTCCCACGTGCCCTACTGGGGCAAATACATCGAGCACGACAACAACCGCGACATCAACTACTCAGCCGAGGCAAACCAGAATTTTCTGCGCTGGTATCTCGACTGGCATCCGCCGATCATTCACGATCTGCATGAGTCGGTGCCGTTCCTCTACATCTACTCGGGTCAGGCGCCGCAGAATCCTCTGTATGACCCGATCGTGTATGGCGAGCTGCCGATGCTTTCCAACTGGGACATGACGCAGCTCACCCGCTACGGCATGCCCGGCGTGTGGACGCACGCCTACGTCGACGCGTGGTCGCCCGGATATGTAGCCGAGATGGCGACGAATCACAACGGGCTCATGCGCTTCTACGAGATCTTCGGCAACGGCGGAGCCACCACGATGGAGCGTACGGTCTCTCAGCCCAACCCCGCTTTGCTGGGTGGCGGCGGGGGTTTCGGCGATATGACGAAACGTCAGTGGTATCGCCCCAATCCTCCCTACAAGACGGTCCTTTGGTCGATGCGCGACAACACGAACTTTGCCGAGACCGGCGTTCTGTCGTCGCTCCAATTCGTTGCCGCGTTTCCGCAGGTCATCCTGCAGGACTTTTACGTGAAGACGCGCGACGCGCTGGCGGCCGGCACGAAGGAGGCGCCGTACGGATTTGTCCTTCCTGCGAATCAGGAGGACATGACGCGCGTGGCGTTCGTGATTCACATCCTGCGCATGCAGGGGATTGAGGTGGGCCGCGCGAAGAGTGCGGTGAAGCTGAGCGACGGCGATTATCCGGCGGGCTCGTTCATTGTGAAGACCAACCAGCCCTACGGTCCGTTTGCGAAAAATCTGCTTGGCAAGCAGACGGATCCTGATCCGGAGCTGCACACCTATGACGATAGCGCCTGGACCATGGGGCTGATGACGCACACGGAGATCAAACCGACGACTGATAAGGCGGTGCAGGACATCGCAGTCGATCCGGTCGACAAGTTCATGCCGGAAGGGGCTCTGAAGGACCTGCCCGCGGCGGCCGTTTACGCCGTTCCCGATCACGGTTCGCCGAACCTGGTCACGCTGCGCTACGGGCTTAAAGACGTCGATGTACGGATTGCCGACAAGTCCTTTACATCGGGTGGCACCAACTTCGAGGCAGGGACGTTTCTGGTACCAGCCAGTTCCGGCGACCGGCTGAAGCCGCTCGCGAAACAACTCGGACTGGATGTCGTCGCGCTTGCCGCTGCGCCAAAGGTGGCTTCGCACGAATCGGCGCTTCCGCGCCTTGCTGTCTTCAGCACCTGGGGCGGCACCCAGGATGTGGGCTGGGTTCGCTACACGTTCGATCAGTACAAAGTGCCCTACGACCTCATCTTCAAGGAGCGCGTTCTTCAGGGCGACCTGGCGAAGGACTACGACCTCATCCTGATTCCAACGCAGGCGCGCTCGGCTAAGGACCTGGTGTTCGATATTCCTAAGTCCGACAAGCCCATTGCGTACGAAAAAACAGACCGGTTCAAATTTCTTGGCGACTACGGCTCTTCGCCTGACATCTCGGGCGGCATGGGTGGCACCGGTGTGGCCGAGTTGCAGAAGTTCGTTGAAGCGGGCGGCACGCTGGTGACGCTCGGCGCCTCCAGCGCATTTCCTCCGGACTTCGGACTGACGCCGACGATCGATACGAGCAATCCCAGCGCGAAACTCTATGCGCCGGGGCCGATCGTCGATGCCGACATCCTGCAACCGGAGAATCCCATTTTTTACGGCTACTCGCAGAAGACGGTGGCGGTTCGGTATGCGAATGGGCCGTTGCTGCGCATGTCGGAAGAGATGGACAAGAATGATGTGCTGATGCGGTATCCTGGCGGCGAAAAGTCCGTGCTGAGCGGCCTGTTCAACGGCGCCGACGACATTAAAGGCCGTGCTGCGATTGCCGTCGTGCCGGAGGGCAAAGGCGAAGTGGTGATGTTCACCACCAACCCCATCTGGCGCTGGCAGAACCTGGGAGAGTACCGCATGATGTTCAACACGCTGATGAACTACCGCAACCTTGCCCCAGTACCGCCGGCGGCGGCGACCGGGAAATAGCACACTCCTCGCTGGTCTCCGATAGGCTATTTGCTATCGGCATTTTGCGATGGAGCATGTGGACTACATCGTCGTTCTGTTCATCGGCCTGCTGTGCGCCGTCGCAGCGGTGGCTGGTCTCGCGCGCCGTTTTGCGATCTCCTACCCCATCGTTCTTGTCGTCTTTGGGCTGCTCTGCTCGCTGCTGCCGCATGTGCCGCGCGTTCCACTGCCCCCCTCGCTGGTCTTCCTCGTCATTCTGCCGCCGCTGCTCTATGTTGCCGCGTGGCAAACCTCGTGGCAGGAGTTTCGATACAACATCATCTCGATCTCAAGCCTTGCGGTTTTTCTTGTCTTCTTCACGGCCTTCGGGGTCGCCTTCGTGGCCCGGCTGTGGCTGCCCGGGTTCAACTGGCGTCTTGGCTTTCTTCTTGGTGCTGTGGTCTCGCCCACGGATGCGGTCGCGGCGACGTCCATCGCGCGCAAAGTGGGGATGCCGCAGCGCATCGTCGATTTGCTCGAAGGCGAGAGCCTGCTCAATGACGCCACGGGCCTGCTGGCACTGGAACTCGGCATCGAGATGGTCGTCAACGGATCGACGCCAACGATCGCTCAGAGTCTGACGCGATTCTTCTGGCTGGCGGTCGTGGGCGTTGTGGTGGGGCTGGTCATCGGCAAAGTGGTCTCCTGGCTGGAACGCTGGGTCGATGACGGGCCGGTTGAAATCGCACTGTCGCTGGTGGTTCCGTACGCCGCTTATTTGCTGGCGGAAGCGCTGAAAGGGTCCGGAGTTATTGCGGTCGTGGTCTGCGGACTGTACGTCAGCCGGCGCAGTTCCGACTTCTTTTCACCGGGGGTGCGTCTGCAGGCTATCGCCGTGTGGGATGCCCTTGAGTTTCTGCTGAACGGTTTTGTCTTCGTCCTGATCGGGCTACAACTGCCGTGGGTGCTCGACGGCATTCGCGGCCAAAGCAAGCTGAGCCTTCTGGGGTATGGGCTCGCCTTTTCTGCCGTCCTTGTGCTTCTGCGTTTGCTTTGGATGTTTCCAGGAGCGCGCCTGGCGTGGTGGGTGCGCACGCGCATCGCCAAACAACTTTACGAGAAACCCCGGGGCAATCAGGTCTTTGTCGTTGGCTGGACCGGCATGCGCGGCGTCGTCGCGCTGGCCGCGGCGAACTCGCTGCCTCTCACGCTGAGCGACGGCAGCCCGTTCCCCGCGCGGAGCTTCATCATCTTTCTCACCTTCGCGCTAATCCTTGTCACGCTGGTGCTGCAGGGGCTTTCACTTCCCTGGCTGGTGCGGGTATTGGGTCTGTCCGTTCCCGACACGCAATGGTGTGAGGAGGGCGAAGCTCGCCACCTGCTGCTGCAGGCTGCCATCGACTTTCTGGAAGAGCGCAGGAATTCTGCTGCCGGGGAAGGCGATCTCCACCTTTACCAGGACCTGCTGCACTCGTACGAACATAAGCTCTCCGAGATTGAGAATTGCGGGCCGACGGGCACGACGCCGACCCGGGAGCCTCGCGGGCTTACGACCAGTCAACTGCTGCTCGACACGATTCGGCGCGAGCGCGAGGAACTGAACCTGCTGCGCGCCAACGGGCGGATTGCGGACAATGTTCATCGCATCCTCGAGCGCGAACTCGACCTGAGCGAGAGCCGGCTGAGTTGAAAGCAGGGTGCAGGGTGCGGCGGGTTGGCTACTTTAGCCGTCCGGCGCTGTTCGCCAGTACTACTTTTGAGAGCACAGCTGTGTCCACGGTGGTGGGCAGGTGGGAGCAGAATCCGATTCCGGCGTAGAACGGCGCGTCGAGATGCAGCTCAATGGGCGGACCGAACTCGTGCATCGGCTCGCCTTCGAGGCTCACCCAGAGCGAGAACGAATCGCCTTTCTTCTCGACGCCGATCCGCTGCGCCATCACGGTGACCAAGCTGTCGGGTGAAGCGCCGCCGGGCCGGCCTCGCCCGCCGATGCGAAATTCCATGTCCTTGATGCGGACGTCCTTCTCCGGGCGCTGCGCGAGCTGGATCATGCCAGCGCCGTGGAGGGCGACCACGACTTCTTTTGCGTCGTCGTCGAGGCTTTGCCGGATCACCAGGACAGCTTTGCGATCGCCGTAGCCTTTGGGGTCGGGAAAGGCGATGTCGGCGGCGAGCGATACATCGCCGGACATTTTTTTCCAGAGGTAGCGGAATTCATCGCGCGTGTACCAGACGTTGTAGCCGGCAGAGTGGACGGTGTATGCGCCTGTCGCCGCGTCGAAGCTGGCATTTCCCGGGACCAGTGCGCTGCCGACATCGGCCTGGCCGTCGAAAATGCCGATGGGTGTGTTGAAGGTGGTTGCCGGGCGATGAAAGTCGGGCGGTGGAGCGACCTGCTGGCGTGATGCGGAGCCGGGCTGGGACCAGTCGGGCGCCTGGGGTGTTTGCGAGCCATTGGGTGAGTTCTGTCCCTGGACTGCGAAGGAAACTGCCAGGGCAATCAGGGCCACGATCACCGGTATCGCCGCTGGTTTCATGCGCGTTGCACCTCGGACGGATTGTAGCTCTGCCCGAGTCGTATTCTGCCGGGTACTGCAAAGGTTTCGCGGGGCGAACCAGTGACAATGGAAAAACAATTCCGAGTTATCCTGGGGCTGGTCCTCCAGCGTCCAACAAATCGTGATGCTTCGTGCCGCTACGCTGCTGTTTCTCGCCGCACTCCCCTTCGCCGGTCCGCGCGATCCCAGCGGTGTCTACACTGCTCCTGTGAATGGACAGCCACTTTGCACGCTGAACCTGCATATCACCGGGTTTCGCGACAACGTGGGAGCGGCGGGAGGCCTGGTGTTTGCCTCATCTGCCGGATGGCCCGAGAACATGGCGAAAACCATTGTGCATGGCGGCGTCCCCATTGATCGACGGCAAGCCGAGCTGACGTTTCAGGTTCCGCCTGGGCACTACTCCGCGGTGGTGATCCACGACGAGAACTCGAATATGAAGCTGGACCGGAATGTCTTCGGGATTCCGAAAGAGGGCTTTGGTTTCTCGAGCAATCCGCACGTAATTTTCTCCGCGCCGTCGTTCCAGAGCGCAGAGGTTCCGGTCGCGTGTCCGGCGACGAACCTTGAAATCAAACTGATCTACAAGTAAGCGGGCTACGAGTGAGAGGCGAGCAAAAGGCGAGTGAACTGCGAGCAAAAAAGCGCGTGGAGCTTCTAGTTTCCCTACGCTGGTGTCCCCGGGTCTGCAGCAGCCGCCGGTTCTGATTTTCCGCCTGGGTTCACCAGGTCGCGCAACTCCTTGCTCGGCTTGAAGTAGGGAACCTTCTTCGCCGGCACCTCCACCTTCGTTCCGGTCTTGGGATTCCGCCCAATGCGCGGCTTCCGCTGACGGATGCGAAAGCTGCCGAAGCCACGAATCTCGATCTTATCCCCGGAGCGCAGCGCTCCGATGACGGAATCGAAAATGGTTTCGACAATGGTTTCACTGTCGCGGCGGGTCAGATCGCCGAGCTTGGTTACTTCCTCGACCAGGTCTGCTTTCGTCATGGTGGGGTTGGCTCCCGTGTGCGTTGGCCCTCTGTTCACCATAGTAGATGCATTCTCTTCGCTTGCAAAGTCAAGCATTTGCAGGATTTTTAGACGGAATCCCCGGGGCGGCCGGAACCCCGGCCAAAGGAAACCGGCTTACCGCCACAGAAAATAGAAGCCTGGACGCCGTTCCAGCATTTGCTGCGGCTGGTGGACAAGATCATTCGCGTTGTCGATCAGGTCCCAGACGGAGCGGTGATGCACGGCCGGCTTGACGACGCTCGGTTCGCCGGAAATGCCCACCTGCTTTGCAGTCGCCAGCAGCGCATCGCGGAAGCCGCCCTCCTTATCGATCAAATGCAGCGGCAGAGCCTGCTGTCCGGTCCAGACCTGGCCCGTCGCCAGGCCTTTGATTTGGTCGGCCTGCAGATTTCGACCTTTCGCCACATCGGCGATGAACTGGCCATACATGTTGTCGACGAGGCTCTGGAAGTAAACGCGTTCCTCGGGCGTCATCGCGTGGGTGGGATCGCCTGCATCCTTCAAGGCTCCGGCGTGGATCACCTCGGGCTTCATCTTCGCCCAGCTGAGCAGATCGCCGTAGTTGGTCCACTCCATGATCACGCCGATGGAGCCGACGACGCTGGCGTCGTTGGCGTAGATGGTGTTGGCGGCTGAGGCAATGTAGTAGGCCCCGCTCGCGCCCACGCTCTCAATCGACGCCACGACGGGCTTCCTCTTGTGCTCGCGGATCTTCAGAACCTCGTGATAAATCTCCTGCGACGCTGCCGCGCCCCCGCCTGGCGAATTGATGTGCAGAACGATGGCCTTGATGTCGTCATCCTGGTCGTATTTGCGGAGCTGGTCGACCAGCACGTCAGCAGAGAGAATCTCGCCGTCGATGTCGATGACGCCGATGCTGTCGCCGAGCGCGATGCCATCCTGGCCGCCGCTGAGCGTTCGTGCCACCGACCACAGCAGCACGGAGCAAAGCACGATGAAGCCGAACGCCAGCACTCCGCCGATCGTGACCCACAGCCATACCCGCCTCCGCTTCGGCGGAGGGGTGGGATAGGAGGGAGGGGCGCTCCAGGCCGCCTGATATCCGGGCGGCGGGGGAGGATAGCTCTCCGCAGGCGCCGAAGGCTCGCCGGTCGGCGGTGTAAGTGGTTCATCCATAAGGGGGAGTGTAGCACCGGCGGCATCCCGCCAGGCGGGAGCCCTCTGTTCACGGGCTCAAAACGCAGGTAATATAACGATTACATTCCCCCTGAAAGATAGTTTGTATTTTGCGACCGCCGCTGGTCGAAGGGTGTCCAATAGGTGACGGTGTAGTTTGAACGCTAAAACGATTGAGTCTCCTGTGAATCCTCAGTACACGATCGTGATCCCGGCATACAACGAAAGCGCTCGCATTGGAGCCGCGCTGGCCGAGGTGCTGCGCACGCTGGACGAAAAGGGCTGGAACGCCGAGGTGATCGTCGTCAACGATGGTTCCACGGACAACACGGCGGCGATCGTCGAATCGTTTATTGCGAAGGACGCGCGGATTCGGCTGCTGCACAATGGCGGCAACCGGGGCAAGGGCTACAGCGTGCGGAACGGGCTGCTGCACGGCAGCGGCAACATCGTGATGTTTACCGACGCCGACCTTTCCTCGCCGATGCCCGAGGCCGAGCGGCTGTTCGACGCCATCCGCGATGGGGCCGATGTTGCGATTGGATCCCGTTGGCTGGAGGTCAGCCGCCAGACGATTCACCAGCCGCTTTATCGCCAGTTCTTCGGCCGGTGTTTCAATGTGGTCACGCGCATGATCATGCGGCTGCCGTTTGCGGACACGCAGTGCGGGTTCAAGGCGTTCCGGCGGTCTGCTGCGCAAACGATCTTCCAGCTGCAGCGGATCGAGCGCTGGGGTTTCGACCCGGAGATCCTCTTCATCGCGCTCAAACGCGGCTACCGCATCCGCGAGGTCCCTGTGACGTGGGGTCACGACGAACGGTCCCGGATCAGCTACCTGCGGGACGGCATCAAGATGCTGGAGGAGCTGATTTATGTCCGGTGGAACTCGCTGGTTGGCATTTACGACCGCCAAGTGACTGATCTGGCACCGGCTGAACGCGGCTAAGGCCAGCCTTTTCCTTTCCATTGAAATTGCAGCAGTTGCGGGGTATTTTAGGGTTGGCGAGATAAAGATATATTTTTTGGCTTGACTTAAGATATATCGTGAGATACATTGTCGATAGAAAGGAAGTCTCTATGTATCACCAAATATTTGAAACAAAACAAGATCGGCGGGAGTGGAAGGGTCATTGCGGGCGTCATCAGCATGCCGGACCCCAGTGGTTCGAAGGCGGATTCGCGTTCGGTCAAACGCCGGGGTTTGAAGGCCGAGGCCGTCACGGATTCGGCGGGTTCGGGCGCGGCCGATGGGATCGGGGATTCGGAGGCGGGCGGTTGTTCGATGCCGGCGACCTGAAACTCGTGATCCTGAAACTGCTGTCTGAAGAGCCGAGCTACGGTTATCAGCTGATGAAAAAGATGGAGGAGCGGCTCGCGGGCGGCTACACGCCGAGTGCGGGGGTCATCTATCCGACGCTGACGCTTCTGGAAGAAGAGGGCCTGGCGTCGGTTGCGACATCGGCAGACAACAAAAAGGTCTACACGGTGACGCCGGCGGGGTTGGCGTTCCTTGAAGAGAACAAAGAACGCGTGGAGGAGTTGTTTGCGCGGCTGGAAGAAGCGCGCGGCGGCTTTGAGCGTGGACGCTCGCCGGAGATCATGAAGGCGTTCATGAATCTGCGCGGCGCCGTGATGGCGCGGGTGTTCCGCGGAAACGTGACGGCGGAGCAGATCAAAAAGATCACCGAGGCGATCAACGCAGCGGCGAAGGCGGTCGACGAGCTCTAAAGGCGGGCAGTAGGCAGTAGCCAATAGGCGGTTGCCCTTGAATCCTGGCGCGAATTTTGCGCCAGGATTTGTCATGTTCGTTCATCGAGCCGAATAGGGTGCATCAGGGTCTCGCCGCTTCGTTTGGCTCCCGTCGACATCGACCAACCCTGACGCCCCCGAGTCTCAGCCGTGGTTCGGGTAGGATGAGGAACGCGCAGGCGGTGGGGCTTAGTGAGCTGACCGAAACCGCCATTGCGCAACACCTGAGGAGAAAATTATGTCAGCCAAAAAGATTATTGCTGTGGTGGGAGCGACGGGCGCGCAGGGTGGCGGCCTGGTCCGCGCGATTGCGAGTGACAAGGGTGGCGAGTTCGTTGCGCGGGCTTTAACGCGGAAGACGGACTCGGAGAAGGCCGTGCAACTGAAGAACCTTGGGGTTGAGGTAGTGAGTGCCGACCTTGACGATCAGAAGAGCCTCGAGCAGGCCTTCAGCGGCGCGTACGGCGCCTTCTGCGTGACGAACTACTGGGAGCACTTTTCGCCGGAGAAGGAACTGGCACAGGCGCGCAATCTGGCGCAGGCGGCGAAGGCAGCTGGACTGAGGCACGTGATCTGGTCGACGCTCGAAGACACGCGACGCTGGGTTCCGCTGAACGATGACCGGATGCCGACGCTGATGGGCAAGTACAAAGTGCCTCATCTGGACGCCAAGGGCGAGGCGAATCAGATGTTCATCGACGCAGGTGTGCCGACCACGTTGCTGAACACTTCGTTCTATTGGGACAACTTCATC
>DASZYN010000500.1:0-8430 GCA_035545435.1 Acidobacteriaceae bacterium
TCAAAAACAGCAGGGAATTGTTCTCCCAAAATTGTAGGAGCTATGGAAACAGGCAGTCACACCACTCTTAAGGCAAAAGTTGGACTACTGGATTTCGAGCCGCTTCGAATCGCGGGGTTGCGGGAGATCTTTGCCGAGCAGCCGAATTTTCAGGTCATCGCAACCGACTGGGCGAGCGCCTTCAGGGATTCGGCTCTCGATCTGGTCGTTGTCGTGTTGCGGGAACAGGCCTTTTCCCTGGCATTGCTGGCCCGGCTGCGTTCCCGGCATCCTGGATTGAAAGTTCTGGTTATCGGTACAGGGTCTGAGCCTGAGAAGATCCTTGAGGCCATCGGCGCGGGTGCCAAAGGATGGCTGGAAGAGACCGCCAGCCCGGAACAAGTCATGCATGCCGCATGTGCCATTTTGGATGGCTCCATCTGGGCGCCCCGGCAGGTCCTGGCGACCTTTGTTGACCGCGCTCTGGAAGGATCTGCGGCACGGCGTCGCCGGTCGAGTCCGCGCTTCACCGAGCGCGAAGAAGAGGTCCTGCAGCAGTTGGTGCTGGCGCGCTCTAATCGTGAAATCGCCCAAGCGCTGAGCATCCGCGAGCAGACCGTGAAGTCCTACGTAGCACGGCTGATGCGAAAGGTTGGAGTGGGGAATCGTATTGCGCTGTCGGTGCAGGCTGCCAGCGGAGCCTGGGGCGAGAAGAAGCCCTAGAGCGCTCCATGGAGCTTAGTTAACAGAATATCTGTTATCGGACGTAATCTCTTAGGCGGCAGCCCCGCCACCTGCGTTCTCCACAAAGGCCCCGCTCCGGCCCGCCGGCTTCTTTTCTACAGCAACCTGGTTCAAAACCGCCGCCTCCACCTCTCCAACCGGCCCCGGTGGAATAACGGTGATTTGTCCCACCAATTCGCTCAGTCTCAAATACGACTCCCGGCATTCATAGAGAAAATCCAGCGGATACTCCGGCTTGCGGGCGCGCGCCAGAATCGGATCGGCGTCCAGCACGAAGCTGACATCCGGGCGCGGGACAATCCTGGCGATGAGGCGTATATACATCCGCGTGAGCCAATGGTGCAGCGTCAGATTCGCCAGCTCATCCCACGCGTAGCGATCGCAGATAAGAAAGTCGGCGGAACGAAGTGCGCGCCGAACCGCCAGACGGAGTGAGATCGCATCCGCAAGATAAATCCCCCAGCGGATGACGGTCATTGTGCGCGAGCGAACGTTCTTGTCGCGCCGGTTGATCGGCTTCTCAGGAGTGCCCACGCCCTTTTCGCCCCCAAACAGCGTATGCCCGGCGCTCTCACGCACACCTTTGAAACAAGCCACATCGTCCCAGAACGTCAGCGTGCGAACGCTCAACCCAGCCGCCTGAAGCCGGTTCCGCAGCGCCTCGATCTGCGTGCTTTTCCCGGCCCCGTCAATTCCGGAAAAACTGACGAACCTGATTCGTTCTGAGCCCATCGTGCTTCCTCCCGAGAAACCAGTTCCCTGTTCGCCTTCTTACGGACGGCTTGGACTTGCGCTCGACAATCCAACCACCGTACCGACCGCGACCGCGGCGCCGATGATCAGACTCCAGCGAATCAGCAGTGTATGGCTGCGTTTCTGTTTCGCCGGTGCAATCGCCGCGCCGGCCGGCCGCGTCGCCGCAACGCCTCCTGCCGGCTGTGCCGGCGCTACTGCCGTTCCCATCGGCTGCGATGGATTGCCTTGCTGCTGGGGTGGGGTAGGTTGCGTGTTCGCAGGTTGCTGTTCCTGAGGCTGCTGCTGCCCTGGCTCGTTCTGCGGAACTGGAGCCGGACTGTCCGGCAGAGACGCTACCTCGGGCGCGGTCGGTACCGGCACGGCTGGTGCCGGTGCAGGCGTGTTGTTCTGCGGCCGCGGCGCGTCCGGAATCTCCTGCGCCGACGCCACAGCCGTAATCGGTACGGCCAGCAGGATCGCCAGCGCAATCGCAATCCATCGTTCCCAATACAGTATTGCTGTCTTCATATCGTTCTCCCGATCCGGACTTTCTGTATCACGCGCACTAGGCAGCGCGCTCGGAGCGGCGGTCCTGGGCCTTTTCCCGCGGCAGCGGAAGCTGATGGAAGCTCCTCACCGCTTCCTCCGTTGAATCGAACGTTTCGAATAGACCCGCGACACCGGTACTGACCAGGCGGATGGCTGCTGCTGTCGGCACCCCCGCCAGCTTCACGTCGCCATTCCGCTTCATCGCCTCTTCCAGACAATGCAGCAGCAGATGGATGGTGGAGAGGTCGCAATCCCGCAGCCGCGAGCAGTCGAGGACCAGCCGCGGGCGGCTCGTATTCATGATCCCCGCGATCTCGTGAAGAAACGCCACCTTCTGCTGCACGCTAAGAACATCCGGCACCTTTCGCACGGCCACCGGTCGCATTCCTGTCGGTATCTCGGTCAACTTCATACCCTCCTTTTGGTGGGCCCAAAAACCTTAGCCCGTGCTTTCCATGAGACGCGCCAGCTCCGCCTCCGGATCGTGAATCAGATGCGTCAGAACGTTCTTTGCGTAACGGGTCAGCGTCACGAGATTCGTGTTGTACCAGCAACATTCGCTCATTCGTGGAGACAGACCGCAAAGAAAACGCAGCCGGTCGAGGTCCGCAGGAGCAGAAAGGATCGTGGCCATCAGACGGTGATTTCCATCCAGCACCGTTACCGGCTCGTTCTCGTTGAGACCGATCAAAACGATGACGCCCATCTCCGAATCCCCGCTCGAGATCCGATTGGCGAGGGCGTCGAGCTTGCCGCGCAGCATCGGCTCGGCCCCGTCGATTCCCTGCCGCATCCGCTCGGCCACCGCGGTCACCGAAAAATCTCCCTGCGCCATCTTCCGCCAGTGCGCTCGGGGAAAACATCGCACCGAGTCCAGTTCGGTGCTCCGCAGTTCCACCTCATACCACTGTGTGTCGGCGGGCAGCTCCTTCCACAACGCCAGGTGACGGATGAACAGAAGCGCCTTTCGCTTGGTGTTCTCGACCGGATCTGCCAGATTCGGATTCATCACCAGATCGCGCAGCACCTGTTGGTATTCGTGGAACGCGGGACTATTGAAGTCATTCTTCAGGAACTCCGCGATCACTTCTTCCTGCGCAACCGGCCGCAGAATCCGAATCGGACCTGAGCTGAGTTCCTCCTCGACCTCCCCATGGTCGGTGAGCGTCGCGAAGATAAACATCGACGCAACCAGCGCGAACAGCGCGATCATCAGGATGAGCTGAATCCAGATGACCTCATGCAGGGATCCATGAAACAGACAGATGCCGCCAATCACGACGCCGCTGGCGGTAAGCGGAATCCAGCTGATCCTCGCGATCTTGTGCGCCATCTCATACGTGATCACCACCACGCTGAGGCAATAAATCGTGGAAGTGACCGCGTACAGCGATAACAGCTGAGGCAGATCGTACGGCCCGCTCATCTGAAAGCCGCTGCCAAAAAAGCGCATCCACAACCACGCCGGAGTCACGTACAGGCCCAGAGCCAGGCTGCCGCCGATGCCCAGCACAAGCAAACATGGGGTTGCGATGACCCTGAATCCGCGGCGCTCCTCGCGGCTGGTGCCGGCCACGATGGGAAACATGGTGTTGACCACGGCAAAGGACAAAACGTAGATCACCCGTCCCACCAGGGCAATGGCCGCGTAAACGCCGGCATCCGCGGGCAGGAAGAAGTGCTTGACCAGGATGATGTCGCAGTTGTTGATCAGCACCTGCCCGGCAAAGAAAATGAGTGCCTGGCCGATCTCGCGGAGTCCCTCCTGAAACAGAACAGGATTCATGATCCGCGGAACCCGTTTCCACGGCATCGCCTCCAGATAGGCCGCAGCCACACCGCCTGCATTCGCTGCGATCACTCCCGTCACTCCGTAGCCGAGGTACATCAGCAGAACGGAGCCACCCAGCCGCACAACCCCCTCGACGACCACATTGATCGCCAGCTGATGGAATTTGCATACACCCTGGATATAGCCGCGCTGAATGCCGAGTGGAACGTAGAACGCAGCCCCGACCGCTACCCAGGTGACCAGCAGCGGCGTCGGCAGTTTGAGGTAGGCCGCGATGGGGGCCTGATAGATAAAGAAAATCGCGCCGGCGAGGAGGCCGCAACCCCAGGCGCCTCGATGAAGCCCGCGGTAGACCGCGCGTTTCTTCTCGTCCGAATCCTGCCGCGCGACCAGCTTTGCGGAGACAATCTGAAACGAAAGGGTTCCGGCTGAAATCAGAATCAGCAGGGTGTAAACAGCAGTGGCGTGTCCATACCCCGTGGGACCCAGAAATCTGGCTACCGCGATGTTGTAGGCAAAATTCGTTACGGTCGCAATTCCCGAACCAAGAAGCAGAATGAAACTTCCTGACAGGATTCGCGCGTGCGGGGTACTGCGTGGTGCCAGGGGGCCGTTGTCCACAATCTGGGGCTCCGGTATTACGATGGGACGCCTCGCATCAATAAATGCTCGCGAGGCGGGCACAAAACGGATGAAACACACCCCGAGCGTGCCGCCGCGTGAGACTGAGCACTTGGATGCTTCACTTCCCCTGCTGGCTGCTCTTCTAAATCAGGTCTTTCCGGCTCAGGGACAACCACTTGCGCCCGGTTGGCGTCTTACACTTTTTCACTAAATGATACGAACGTTCACTGCAGCCCTTGCTGTCCTGCTGCTCATGCATGGATGCTCCGACTCGACGCCGCGAAAAGCCGTGCGTCTGAAGGCTGGCATTCCCGGTGTTTCCCCCCGCATTCTGGCCGTCTACGAGCCCTGGTTCGGCCATCCCGCCCACATTTCCGTTGGCTATTCGTCGCACGATCCCAATGTGCTGCGTAAACAGATCCGTGCCGCAAAAAAGATGGGGATTTACGCCTTTGTCGTCGATTGGTACGGCGACCGCGACCCCTTCAATGCCCGCACGTACGAACTGTTGCAGCCCATCGCCGCCCAGGAACACTTCCACATCGCGATGATGTACGACGAAACCGACCATGTGGACGGCGCCACCGACGAATCCCTCGCCGATTTCATCAATTTCCGTGATAACCACCTGGCCCCGAATGCGCCGGGACGCGATGCCTACCTCACCGACAATGGGCATCCGATGATCTTTATCTTCCCCAAGGGCGGACACACCGACTGGAAGCGGATCCACGACGAGGTCGGCAAATGGAATCCGGCTCCATTGATGATCTACGAAAACATCCCCGGGCCGGATGCCGCTGACTTCGATGGCTTTTATGCGTGGGTGCAACCCGGCAGCAAGGGCTATGCCCCCGACGGCTCGAACTGGGGCCAGGATTATCTGTCGGAGTTCTACTCCACCATGGTTTCGAAATATCCCGGCAAAATTGCCGTCGGCGGCGCCTGGGCTCAGTTCGATGACAGCAAGGCCTCGTGGGGTCAAAACCGCCACATTGCAGCCCGCTGCGGCCAGACTTTCAACGACACCTTTAACTTCTGGCGCCGCTTCTACCCGGCCAATCAGCCGCTGCCCTACCTGATGATTGAAACCTGGAACGATTACGAGGAGGGGACCGCCGTTGAACCGGGGATCCCCACCTGCAAATCGGGAGCGCGACAGGAAGCGCGCTGACCGCTACGCGATCCGAAGTACCCTGGCCGGCTGTTCTTCTTCGTACTCGGGTTGATTTTCCAGAACGCCCGCGATCGACGGATAGTGGACCTTGTTGATGATCGACAGCGGCCGCTGACGGACCTCGTCATAGACCCGGCCGAGATACTCGCCAAGGACTCCCATGCACAGCAGCACTGCCCCGCCAACCAGGAACACAGCCGACGATACGCCCCAGCCCACAGAGGTCAGCGAAGCGTCTGCCACCAGGCTGATGAGCGCAGCCAGAGCCGCAATGCAGCACGAAGCAGCCGAAAGCACGAAGCACAGCCGCAGCGGCTTGTAGCTGAAGCTGGTAATCGCGTCCATCGCGTACTTGATACGGCTCAGGAACGACAGCTTGCCCTCTCCGGCGAGACGGTCCTGGCGATCGTAATACACCACGGCGTTGGAGTAACCCACCCAGGCACGGAGGCCAGGCAAATACCGGTTCTTTTCCCGCATGGAATTGATGGAGTCGATGGTTTGGCGATCCATCAGGCCGAAGATGCCGGCATTGAGCGGAATTGGAAAATCGGACAGTGCCCCCAGCACCTTGTAGAAGAGCGGAAACAGCGCGGCAAGAACCTTGCGCTTCTCCTGGCGGCTTCTGCGTACGGCCACCACCACCTGCGCGCCGCCGCGCCAGGCTTCAACCAGTTCAGGAATCACATCCGGAGGATCCTGAAAATCTCCATCCATGAGGACAACAGCATCCCCGCGAGCGGTTTGCAACCCGGCCGAGATCGCTCCCATATGGCCCCAGTTGCGCGAAAGATCGACCACCACGACGTGGGGATCGAACTCCTGCAGTCCACGCAGCAGCTCGAGCGACGTGTCTTTCGACCCGTCGTTCACGTACACCGCTTCCCATTCCTCACCAATGTCCTGCAAAGCGTCAGCGACTGCCTGATGGAAGAGGTTGATATTCTCTTCCTCGTTATAAATCGGTACGACGACCGAAATCATTTACGTCCTCCTGGGGTGTGCCGCATGGCGGTCGCGGACGATCAGTGAACCGCCCAAAATTTACTTGCTTGGTCTTGCCGTTCCGTCTTACGTGCACAACGTGCGTGCGGCCCTGCGTGCTTGACGTGCGAAACGTTCCCTGGCCTGTGCAGCTTCCCTGGCTACAGCGGTTCCGACTGCAGAATCCTTACTTTCCACTGCACTTCTGTCGGCGTCAGTACGGCAACATAGCGGGTGTGTATCGGCTGAACTGCTATAACCTTGCCGTTGTTTAGAAGCTGTTCATCGTATTCGATGTTGTCTACCAGCTGAATGGATAGCCCCTCGGGTGAGTAAAAAATAATTTTTATGTCGTGCGAGCGTTCCTGGTAATGGGTGCGCATGCCGAACTTCGTCTGTTCGGCGACCGTCGCCCCCAGCTTTTCCCTCGCCTCACCCACAAAATCCCGATCCAGCAGCTCCGGGCGATTCTGGTCCATCGCGGCCGCCATGCTCTGCCAGGCCTGAAGATAATCGTGGACCACCGCCGATGCGGTCTGCTTTGCCAGCGGCCGCGGTCCCTGCAGGTTCGTCGGTTCTACCTGCACCGACGGCTGGTCCGCGGCAAATGCCCCGGAAGCGGCAAGAATCGTCCCCAGGATCAGGATTCGGCGCATCATTCCTGCCCCTCCCACCGAATCTCGTTCCCCATCACCGTACCCGTCGCCACCGAAAGCCGTGCCCCCACGTGCGCCGGGACCATGGCCTCCGCAATGTCTCGCTTGAGTGGCACATCAACGGTGGTCTGACCGCCCTGCCACGTTTCCGTAAAGGTCACAACTGTCCCATCGCTGACGGCATTGCCGCTGCAGTCTCGTAACGGATCCGTCACCAGGTTCAGTTTATCTCCTATCTTGTGCGCGTTCATCTTCAGACCGCAGGGTTCGCCCGGAACCTGCTCGATCACCCGCGTTGCCGAGACGCTGCCGGCCTGCGCCATGAATTTCGCGTTTCCCTCTTTCGTGGCGGAGTTCATGCCGGTCCACGCTGCCCCTTCTTTGGTCGTGACCGTTCGGCTTTGCGCCGGTGCCGACCCGACCGCCAGCTGGAAGCTCACGGGAACCGGCGAAGTGATCAGGTTCCGGTAGGAATCAAATAGGTACACCGCTCCCGTGATGCCATTCTGCAGATTGACCGGAAGACGCGATGGCCGCGCCAGGAAACTGATCGCGGCAGGGTCGCTGGCCGGAACAACGTCAAACTGGGCTGTTTGCGACGACGAATCGGTGGAAAGAACAGCGACATAGTGCCCGGCGCTGTTCAGATCGCTGGCCGCAATGGCAATCGGCTGCCCCAGTTGCACGTCCCGCTTCAAGGCTCCACCCGGCCCGGCAATGTAGAGGGTGCCCTTGCCGCTCCCTGGGGCCTGGATCGAGAACGCCGTCCCTGCGACCACCGACTTCGGCACGTCCAGAGATCCGTCCTGTCCCACGGCCGGCAGAGCCATGGCCGAGAGCATACAGACGAAAATGAAAGCAGTGCGGCTCATTGGAATGCGGCGTTGCTGTACGTAGCGACGACAGCCCTTTCGCTGCTGACTTTTCTCGCCAGATCCTCGGGAACGGAGATGGTGAAGGGTACGGGCGTTTGCGGCTGCAGCGCACGATCGATATATTGATCGCCCACCCACACCAGCTGACCGCTTTGGTCGTAAAAAGTCGCGAGTACGTGGGCGATATTCACGATCTGTCCGCTCTGGTTCGAAAGATCGCCACTGAACACCGAGTATGGAGGCTGGCTCATTTTCTGATTCTGAATCTCCACCACCGGATCGGCCGACGCTGCGATCAGATTCGACGTCGGATCC
>DASZYN010000501.1:0-7530 GCA_035545435.1 Acidobacteriaceae bacterium
CAGGCTTTGGTCCACGCCGATATCGTGCACCTCGAACCCCGCGCCCTCCGCCATCATGCTCACCAGATTCTTCCCGATGTCATGCAGATCGCCGCGCACCGTGCCCATCAGCAGCACGCCCTTCGGCCTTGTGGTGCTGTCTTTCGACGTCAGCAGCGGTTTCAGCACCGCCATACCCGCCTTCATCGCGCGCGCCGCAATCAGCACCTCCGGCACGTACAGCACGTTGTGCTTGAAGTCCTCGCCCACCACGCTCATCCCGGCAATCAGCCCTTCGTTCAGGACTTCCTGGACGGTCCGGCCCTCGGCAAGCGCATCCCTGGTCATTTGCTCGACCTTATCGGCGTTGCCTTCGTACAGATACTGGTTCATCAGCGCGTAATCGGGCATCGATTTTTCCTTAGCGAACGCTCGCCACCGCGCCGGCGGCACGTTTCGCATTGAATTCGTTCAGCGCTTCGAGCATGGCCAAAATATTCTCCCGCGGCATTCCCGGACTCGTGCCGCCGCCCACCGAAAGAATGATCCCCTCGCCGCCCGACCCCTCCAGCACCTCCAGAGTCTCGTCCTTCACTTCCTCCGGCGTGCCGCGCACGCCAATCTCCAGCGGATTCACATTGCCCATCAGGCACATCCGGTCGCCCACGCGTCGCTTCACTTCCGTGATGTGCCGCTGCTTGCCCCAGTTCAGCACGTTGAATCCCGTATCCGGCAGATGATCAAGACACGCATCCACTTCGGCGTCGTTGTGGTAGAGCTTCACCCAGTCCTTCGGGAACGCATCGCAGATTCGCTTCAGGTAAGGATGCGCGAATTCCAGGTAGTGCTCCTCATTCACGAACCCGACGATGTCGTCCAGAATGAAAATGCTCTCGACCTTGTCGCCCATCACCTTCTGCTGCGCCTTCAGCCAGTCGATGATCACCCGGGTACAAAGATCGATCAGTTTGTGCGCGCCCTTCGGATTTTCGACCAGGTCGATCATGAACTCCGTCGTGCCCCGCACAAACCCCGCCGTGCACAGTGGTCCGCGCGACGTCACCATCGGCAAAATGTATCCCGCGTCGAAGATCCGCTGCCGCGCCATCTTGATCCGATGCAGCGTCAGCCCCGCAAATCCATCGGCCTCCACCTCGTACTCCGGAAAATTGTCGATGTCCTCGAGCCGATACAGTGTGTGATATTCGCTCGGCGTGTTGTCCTGCCAGAACTTGATCTTCGACCCCAGCACCGACGGCTCCGCCGCCATCCCGTATTCCATCCACCACGACGGAATAAAGATGATGTCCGGAAACTCCTGCATGATTTTCAGGTTCGACTGAAACCACAGCTCCGGATCGAGAAAATAATCCAGGTGCTGGATCCCCAGATACCCCGGAATCCAGGGGCTGTCGACAATCAGCGCCATCGGGATTTTCTCCATCTTTTCCCGCCGTGCCGCGCGCTTAAATGTTTCCCATTGTTCTGGCAGCATACTTTTTCCTCCCGCCCGCCGTCAGGATCCAGAAGTTCCGCCCAGCTCAGAAAAATCGCGGCGCGTACGACGCTTCTCTGCCAGCCAACACCCTTGGCAGGCTCTCCCAATGCCGATATTGTTTACCATAACAACAAATCATTAGGCAAAGCTATTCTTTCGCCTTCCGGCCAGGCCCCGCCGCGCCCAAACGCCGCCTTCACAGCCGTCCCTTGCGAATCCCACCATGTTCGCATGAGCCTGCCATCGTCCGCGCCGCTCCGTGCGCCTCGTCCAGCTTAGGATTTCTCGCTGTTCGGCACCTTTGAGAACGACCCCGAACCCGCCGGCCCTCCCGGACGCCCCAGCACCCGGTTCTCCCCAGCCGCCAGCAGCACGATCGCCGCCAGCGCTGCCACCGGCACCACAAACCCCGTCCGCAGCGAGCCGGTCCTCGTCGAAACCAGCCCCGTCAGCCACGGCAGTACCGCGCCGCCGCTCGCCGTCACCGCAAACACCCATCCCGTGTTGCGATGATCGCTCACCCGCCCCAGCATCCGCGAAACGGCAACCGGAAATACCGGCCCGAACCCCGCTCCGGCTACCGCCACAGCAACAAGCACAATACCCGTCGCGTGCGGCGTCACCAGCCCGGCCACCGCGGCCAGCGCCAGTGCCAGTGCCGGCAACTGCACCGCCTGCTCCGGCACCGTCTTCAGGGCCCACGCTCCCGCCCAGCGCCCAGCCAGCAGCGCCACCCAGTACAGCGATACGATCAGGCCCGCTCTCTCCACCGTCATGCCGCTGAATCGATGCGCATACGTGGTGATCCACCCGCCCACCACCGTCTCCACCCCCACATACAGGAAAAGAAAAGCCGCAAAAAAAGTAAGAATTCCGGCCTGCGACGCACGCGACTCCCGCCCCTCCCCGTGCCGTGCCGGCTCTGTCTCACGCCACTGGGGCAGCAGCGCAACGAACATACCCGCCGTTCCCGCCGCCAGAACCGCCAGCAATTCCGGCACTCCTCCCGCGCGTTCGCTCCTTGCAATCAGCCATGGACATACGACCGCCCCGATCCCCCACCAGAGATTCACGATCGAAATGCGGCGCGCCCGAATCCCCGGTTCTGCAACCGTCACGCCCACCATCAAATTTGTCGCCGTCACCGAAAGACCGATGCCCAGCCCCACCAGCCCGAACGCCGCCAGCGCCAGCGCATGCCCCAGCGATCCAGCGGACACCTGTCCGGCAACGATCAGCAGCGCCACTCCCGCGGTCATCGATGCATAGCCCAGCGGCAGATTTCGCCGCAACCGCCGCGGAGAGAATATCGATGCCACCGTCGAGGCCAGGAATAATGCGGCGAAGAACGCCCCCGACTGCACATCCCGCAGCCCCCAGCGAGCAGCCATCACCGGCAACAGCGGTCCCGGCAGCACGGTCACCATGCCGCACAGCACAAACCCAAAACACAAAACTGTGAATCTGGGACCCGACGCTGCAGAGTTGGCCACGACTGCCGATTCTACCGGCCCCTGAACGCTGAACACCGAATGCTGAACGCTATCTTTTCTTCATCCGCGACGGGTTCGGCGGCAGCGTCGATTCGCGAATGATCAGTTCGGGCACAATCGATACCTGTTCCGGAACATCCTGCACCCCTCGAATCCTCTGCAGCAGCAGCCGTGCTGCCGTGTTTCCCATACTGCTCAGCGGCTGCCGGATCGTGGTCAGGCTCGGTGTGTGATACGCCGCGCCCTGGATGTCATCGAACCCGATCACGGAGACGTCTTCCGGCACACGCAGACCGGCATCCCGCAGCGATCGGATGGCCCCAATCGCCGCAATGTCGTTGTACGACACCAGCGCGGTAAACGGCCGCTTCGACGCCAGCAGCTTCGGAACCACCGGATATCCCAGTTCGGGCGACGACAGGTTCTGCTCCAGTTGCACAACCAGTTCCGGAGGCACCTCAATCCCCAGGTCCTTTGCCACCGCCATCAGGCTCTTCCACCGGTCGTCGGAATCCGAGCTGAACGTCTGTCCGCGCATAAAGGCAATCTGACGATGCCCCAGCTGATACAGGTGCTTCAGCGTCAGCTCCGCGGCACGCGCATGATCCAGAATGATTCGCGTTACATCCGGCAACGGCTTGTGCGCAGCCACCGCCACCACCGGCAGCGGTAACCGATGCTGCAGAGCGGTGTCGATGGCCACAAAACCTTCTACCGCGCGGTCCATCAGCAGCCCCGGATACTCTTCGATCAGGTCCGCCTTCCGCCGGTGGCTGGCAGTCAGATAGAAGTACCCCTCTTCAATCAGCACTTCCTCGATGCCGCTCATCACCAGCACTGAGTAGCCGTCGCTCAATTCGGGAACCAGCACGCCCACCGAAAAGCTCTGCCGCCGCCGCAGCGACCGCGCAAAAAAGCTCGGCCGATACTCGAACTTCTTCGCCGCCGCGGTCACCCGGTCCCGCGTCTCCTGCGGAATCGACCGCACTCCCGGCGCATTGTTCAGAACGAGAGATATTGTTGCCGGCGACAGATCCAGATAGTCGCCCAGCGTCCGCAAACTAATCGGTCGCGGTGGCAGAAACTCCCTCTTTGCCGGTTCGCCCGATCCCTCGGAACCCGGTACCGCTTTCTTCGCCGCTGCTTTCCTGCGTGCCATTCCCAAGTTCTAACGTTACTGACGCGAATCTACAACTAAAATGCCACCCTGTCCCCGCTTGGATTCGCGCTATCCTTATATCACCCCTTTCGCAAAGGATGGCCCGCTCCCGGCAAGCCGCGGGCCGTGGAGTCTCCCTCAGCCGTGCTCAACCGCGACGAAAAACTGCCCCCCTTCCGTCTCGCCACCATCCAGTACCTCATCGCGGCGATCCTCGCAGTTCTCGTCTTTGGGCTGTGGCGGCTGCAGGTGGTCGCCGGGCAAAACTACCACGCGCTCGCCGAAGCCAATCGCATACGCAAAGTTCCCATCCTCGCCCCCCGCGGCAAAATCTTCGACCGCGAGGGCCGCCTGATCGTCGACAACTACCCCTCCGTCTCCTGCTTCCTCGTTCGCGAACAAGGCCACGACATTAACCCCGACCTGCCTCTCATCGCCCGCGGCCTGCACATGACCGTCGATCAGATCGACGCGATTCTCAAAAAATACCGACTCGCTCCTAAATACCAGCCCCTCCCGCTCAAACAGGACATCACGCCCGACGAAGAAGAATTCATCGAGGCTCACAAGGACGAGCTGCCCGAGCTCGACACCATCGAAGAACAGCGCCGCCTCTACCCCCGCGACGGTTTTGCTGCCCACCTCCTGGGCTACGTCGGCGAAGTCAGCGAAGAAATGCTCAACGACCCGCGCTACGCCATGTACGAGCCGGGCGATGTGGTCGGCCGCTCCGGCGTCGAAGCCACTTACGATGGCATCCTGCGCGGCGAAGACGGCTCGGAAGACGTTGTCGTCGACAGTCACGGCCGCGAAGTCGGCCGTCTCGGCACCGAGCCCGCCAAACCCGGCCAGAGCCTTCGCCTCACCATCGATCTCGACGTCCAGCGCGCCGCCGAAAATGCCCTCGGGGATCGCAATGGCGCCATGATCGCCATCGATCCGCATACCGGAGAAGTGCTCGCCCTCGTCAGCCGCCCGGCCTTCGATCCCAATGCGTTTGCGGTCCGCATCACCCGCAATGAGTGGAACAAATACATTACCGACCCCGACCATCCCCTGATGGACAAGGCCATTCAGGCGCAGCTCGCCCCCGGCTCGACCTTCAAGATCATCATGGCGCTCGCCGGCCTCGAAGAAGGCGTCGCCCAGGACATGACCGTGCATTGTGCGGGCGGTGTGAACCTCTTCGGCACCTACCAGCGCTGCTGGGTCCGCAGCGGCCACGGCGCCGTCAACGTCGACAAAGCCATCTACCAGTCCTGCGACGTCTACTTCTACACCCTCGCCGCGCGCCTCGGCATCGACAAGATCGCCTTCTGGGCCCACACCGTCGGCCTCGGCTATAAGACCGGTATCGATCTTCCCGATGAAGCCTCCGGTACCATGCCCTCCACCGAGTGGAAGTTGAAGACCTTCCACCAGAAGTGGTATCCCGGCGAAGTCACTTCAGTCGGCATCGGTCAGGGGGCCGTCGCCGCAACCCCGGTTCAAATGGTGAGAGCCCTCGCCGGCATCGCCTCCGGTGGCGTTCTTCACCGGCCCCACGTCCTCTTTCCCGACGAGCTCAAGCCCGACGTCTACAAGTCCATCATCGACGCCTACCCCGGCTCCGCGGACTCAACCTTCCATATGGACCCCGCGACCTGGGAAACCATCACCGACGCCATGGCCCTGGTGCCTACGCCCATCGGGACCGACAACAGCGCTCACCTCGAAGGCATCGACTTCGCTGGCAAGACGGGCAGCGCCCAGACCATGAGCAACGCCCTCGCCGCAAGGCTCGGCCACGCCCATTCCGTCAAAGACAACGCCTGGTTCGTCGGCTTCAGCCCACGTCGCAACCCCGACATCGCCGTCTGCGTCCTCTTCGAAGCCGGAGAGCACGGCAAGCTGGCTGGCCGTCTCGCTTCGCGCGTCATCGCCGCCTATGTCGACAAGCAGCGCACGCTGAACCACAACCTCATTGCCCAGCAGCCCAAACCAGTCCAGGTGGGCGCGATGTGGTCCGATCCGGCCAACCCGAACGGAATGGGCGGCAAACCCCTGCCTCTCAAGCCGGACCAGAAATCCAACCCCGAGCTGGCCTCCATTCGCGCTGGCCACTACACGGTCCCGGCCCAGCCCGCCGATTCGCAATCGCACCCGCGCTGATCGTGACCTTTCCGGATCTCCTCCCGAACGACAAAGCGATCGACCCCTGGTGTGGTGTCCCGGAAGTAAGCAAAGTAAATCTGTCATCCCGACCGGAGCGAAGCGTAGCGGAGGGACCTGCTTTTTCTTCCATTTCAGACGTCACCAATCACTGGAGCAAGTAATTGGAGTTATGGCACGAACTGCAGGGACCCCACACGAGCAGAGCGGACCTGCAACTTGTATCCCGCCCAATGCACAGACCCGGCTAAAAGGAGAACATTCGGCGAACCCAGGGCCCGCGCCGTCCCCACCTCGATTCGAACTGCCCGTTGACAGCTCACTACCCCTTCCCGCTACCGGCTGCCGGCGGCTGTTTTGCTATACTCAAACCTGCTGTCAATCTGTAGTTTCCGAGCAGGACCAAATGCCCAAACTCAAAACGCATCGGGGCGCGGCCAAGCGCTTCAAAAAGACCGGCACGGGTAAAATCAAGCGCGGCCAGTCCAAAATGCGGCATATCCTCACGTCCAAGGAAGTCAAAACCAAGCGCCACCTCCGCAAGAACACGCTGGTTTCTGACGCCGACTACGCCAAGGTCGCCCGCATGATTCCCTACGCCTGATCCTTCCGGGCCACCCACGCGGGTGGCTCCCTTCGCGCGAATGCGAGAAGAGAGGACAGGCAAAACCGAGCGAGTGAAGAGGCAGTCCCGCCTCCAGCCGCCTTGCAAAACACAGAACCCGAACCCAAAGGAGACTCTCCATGCCACGCGTCAAACGTGGAACCAAACGATCCGACCGCCGCAAGAAAATCCTTAAAAGGGCCAGCGGCTACTTCCTCACCAAATCCAAGCTCTACCAGGCAGCCCAGGAAGCCGTCGAGCGCGGACTGAAGTTCGCTTACTCCGGCCGCAAAGGCAAGAAGCGCCAGTACCGCTCCCTCTGGATCGTGCGCATCAACGCCGCCGCCAAAGCCAATGGCATCTCGTACTCGCAGCTCATCAACGGCCTCAAGAAAGCCGGCGTCGAGCTCGATCGCAAGATCCTGGCCGACCTCGCCGTGAACGATGCGGCCGCCTTCACCGCCCTCTGCGGTCAGGCCAAAGCCGCCCAAAAACCCGCAGCAGCATAACGCCGGTATCACGCGCCTGAGGGGCCCGTCTGCACATCCTGCTGCCGACGGGCCTTTCGCTAACCGGTTCATCGCTGACCGGTTCATTGCCGACCGCTCTTTAGCCGACCGTTTTTACCTAACAGGTTTTCGCTAAC
>DASZYN010000502.1:0-1509 GCA_035545435.1 Acidobacteriaceae bacterium
CCGTTAGTTCAGCCATCGTGCCGAGATAGGTAAGAATTCGTCGCTCGCTGCCGTGATGCAGGATCACTGTGACTCCGGTCGAAGGTCCGCCTTGCACCCGCTTCGCCCGGCTCAGGTCCACACCCGGCTCACCCAGTCGCGACAGTGCAATCTCGCCGAGGGCGTCGTTTCCGAGCCGCGTGATAAAGCCAACCCGATTCCCCAGCACGGCAAAATTATGCGCGAAGATCGCCGACGAGCTTCCCAGCGTCATCCGGAAATCGCTGGCAAGCAGCTCTCGTTCCGTGGGGATATCTTTCGGAAGGCCGTACAGAATGAGATCAAGGTTGATCTCACCGGCAACTGTCACATCGAAGCGCCTGTCCACGATGCCCGCACCCTCGCAATCTGCAAACTCCGCTCAAATTTCAAGAACCCCGACAACACGCAGCATCCCGACAAACAAAAGCACACTACGTAGATTAAGGGGTCACGTCTGCGGATCGCATGCAGCAGACGTCACACTGCATGCTCGCGGATTTCCTCGCTCCCAGGATCCCAATAGAGCCGCTTGCCGCTTAAGTAGGACTCGGCTGCCATGATGCACACAATGGAGTGCGAGAAGCCATGATCCACGTTCGCGTTCGGCTCGCGGCGATCCTGCATGGCGCGGAGCCAGTTCAGCAGGTGAACCGCGTCGTCATCATCCGGACCGGCCGAGCTTCCTGGTGGCGCACCCGGAATCGTCAGCTGCGTGGGATGATCTTCCGCCGGACCGGCACCCGGGGCTTTGGTGTAGACCTGCCCCTCGGGCCCGGAATCGTGTGCCTTCCTTCCGCCCTCCGCGGTCGTGACGAACAGCGATGCTCCCTCTCCACCATAGTTTTCGATCGTTCCATCGCGCCCCTGAATGCGCGAGAAGCTCCGGTAGCTGTTCCCAAAGGTCGTCTTATACGTATAGAGGAAGCCCTTTGGATAAGTAATCGCCGTCACACAGGTATCCGGATTCTCTCGTCCATCTTTCCACACAAAAACGCCGCCGTTGCTCACCACACTGACCGGATGCGTCTCATCTGTCCATAGGTGAACAAGGTCGCAGCCATGGCTCAGCCACTGGTCGAATATTCCCGAGGAGAATTCTTTGTACAGCCGAAACTCGAGATACACGTGCGGATCAAAAGGCCGGTCCGGCTTGCCCAGCAGCCAGCGCTTCCAGTCTGTATCTTCCTCGCGCAGGCCCGATTTGTGGCCATTGACCCACTGCTTCCATTCCGCGCTGACGTCGCGCAGCATCTCGGACGGAGCGCCAATGTCGCCCTCAACAAACCGCCAGCGCTCCTCATTCACATTCCACTCCTGCTCGATATGGATCACCTGGCCGATGCGGCCCGAACGAACAATGTCGCGCACCGCCAATGGATACGGCTGGCTGCGGTGCTGCGTGCCCATTTGCACCACCTGCCGCGACGCCTTAACCGCGTTGCGGGCTTCTTTCGCCTCCGCCAACACATTCGCGAACGGTTTTTCGAC
>DASZYN010000503.1:0-2190 GCA_035545435.1 Acidobacteriaceae bacterium
CGCGCTCGGTGCATGTTGATACTCGCCTCGGTAGTAGAACGAAAACCGTCCCGCCTCCGCACGCACGCTGAAGCCCGTGTAGTTATTGAATCCGCCCTGGTACGGCCGTCCGTAATCGTTGATGATGCTCTGTCCCAGGTGAAAACTGTCTCGCAACGGCGTCCCGCTGATCCCGCGCAGAACCGTGTAGACGCTCTCTAGTTGGCCGCTCGGACGATTCAGCTCCGTCGCGCTGTCGATATCCGGCTGCACCTCATCAAGCACCGCAAGATAAATCTTCCGCGCTTCATCATTCCCCGTATCCGTGTCGATGCGATCCGCGCTTTGCTCCAGCATGTGCGCAATGCTCAGCCGCGTCCACGGTCGGATCCCCATAAATGCCGTATCGACATATCCCAGCGAATGCAGACGGTCCATCGCCGGATAGATCCAGCTGTCCATCGGCACATAGGCCGATCCCTGCGAACTTGTCGTGATCGTCTCGGGCGGCGGCTGATATCCCGGTGGAAAGGGCTGCTGCGTCGTCACCTGGGCTCTTGCGGAAAGAAGAATTGCGCTGCCCAACAAAACTGCGGATAGAAAGAAAGACGATCTCAAGCGGACCTCGGTGAGATTCTGCCGTTCAAGGTGCGACCGTCAATAACAATGGCGCCTCTGCTTTCAGACTCCGGGATCGAATTCCTGCTGTCAAGCGAACTGAGTGACACTACTCTGAACGCCATGTAACCGCAGCGAGTCTGCGACCTGTGCCCTGCGACCTGTGCCCTGTCTTCACATGTGCGCCGGATCGCCCCGCTCCGCATCCACACCCAGCTCCGCCATCGCCTTCTGTGCCTTCTTCGCGTCGAACTTCCCGTCGCGCGCCAGCTTCGACAAGGTTGCCGCCACAACCGACTCCGCATTCACCTCAAAGTGCCGCCGCAGATGCTCGCGGTTATCGCTGCGTCCGAATCCATCCGTCCCCAGCGACACCAGCCGCGTTGTCAGCCATGGCGCCAGCTGATCCGGCACCGCTTTCATGTAATCGCTGGCCGCAATCACCGGCCCTTTGCTCTTCGACAGCGCCGAGACGATGTACGGCGTCTTCTCTGCTTCCGCCGGATGCAGCCGGTTCCAGCGCTCCACACTCAGAGCCTCGCGCCGCAGCTCGTTATAGCTGGTCACGCTCCACACATCCGTTTCCACGCCGTACTTCTCGGCCAGGATCTGCTGCGCGCGCAGCACCTCGTTCAGAATTGGCCCGCTCCCGAACAGTTGCGCCGCCACCTTGCCGCTCGCCCCGGTCTTCAGCTTGTAGATGCCGCGCACGATGCCTTCTTCAACGCCCTTCGGCATCTCCGGCATCGCGTAGTCCTCGTTGTACATCGTGATGTAGTAGAAGACGTCCTCGCCGTTCTCGTACATCCGTTTCAACCCGCTCTGCAGGATCACCGCCAGCTCATAGACGTAAGCCGGGTCGTAGCTCACGCACGTCGGAATCACGCTCATCAGCAGATGGCTGTGCCCGTCCTGATGCTGCAGGCCCTCGCCCGTCATCGTCGTGCGTCCCGCCGTGCCTGCCATCAGAAATCCCTTGCCGCGCGCGTCGGCAAAGGCCCACATCATGTCCCCCACCCGCTGGAATCCGAACATCGAGTAGTACATGTAGAACGGAATCGTCGGCACCAGGTAGTTCGAATAGCCCGTGCCCGCCGCCGTGAATGACGCCATCGATCCGGCTTCCGTGATGCCTTCCTCCAGGATCTGACCGTCCTTCTCTTCGCGATACGACAGCAGCATGTCCACATCGTGCGGCTTGTATTTCTGTCCTTCGCTCGCGTAGATGCCCACCTGCTTGATGGCCGACTCCAGCCCAAACGTTCTGCCCTCGTCCGGCACAATGGGCACGATCAGCTTGCCGATCTTTGGATCCTTCATCAGCGCGCGCAGCATGCTCACGAATCCCATCGTTGTCGAAACCGCGCGCCCCTTCGATCCGGCAGTCCACTCCGCAAACGTTTCCAGCTTCGGCGCGGTGAGATCGATCTTCGGCACATCGCGCTTCGGCATAAAGCCACCCAGCCCCTGCCGCCGTGCATGCATGTACGCCATCTCCGGCGAGTCGGCCGCCGGACGATACAGCTTGCCCGCCCGCGCGTCCGCTTCCGGAATCGGCAAGTCGTAGCGCTGGATGAAGTCCACCAGCGCATC
>DASZYN010000504.1:0-1512 GCA_035545435.1 Acidobacteriaceae bacterium
GCTGAGCTGCTGCAGTTCTTCCTGCAACAGCCCCATGACCAGCTGCAATGCCTGCGAGTCCAGTTTCGACGCATCCAGAACTGTGTCGGCGGGTGCTGCGCCGTTGAGGCTCAGGCCTTCCAGGACAATCGTCAGATTGGCAGGCGGCGTGGACAACGGCTGCAGGCTCGCCGTCGCGTGAATCGCCCGCAAACCAATGGCATGTCCACCGGAAGCGCTCCAGTTGAGCTCGACGCGCAAATCCACCTGCAGCGGCCCATCGCTGCTTCCGGCAACAAAGGTGACGGCTTCGCCATCGATGCGCACCACTGGAACGCGGGCGCGCAGCGACGCTCCCACGCCGCCTCCGCTGGTGTGTCTCTCACCTGCCAGGCCAAGCGTCAGCGGACCAGTACCATTCGCAACGGTGAAGTAGAGATTGCCGTCCGCCTGCGGCCCCAGAATCGGATGCCACTTCTCGTTCGCCGCTACGCCAGCCGGATTCTGTGGAGGCCACAGCTGGTCGAGTAGATCAAGGAGAGCCTGGCGCTGCTCGTCGTTGGTGAGGATCGTCGTGAGTGGTGTGAAAGGATCGTGCAGCCAATTCGTTGAAGGGAAATCTCCTCCCTCCTCCATGCCGATGATTTTCGAGGCAGTTTCAACGACACTCATCGCACGGTCCCCCCGACATGGAGTGCCGCGCCCGCGGTGAGCGCGACCGTACCCTTCACGGCCGAAATGCCCAGCGGAGCGGAGGCACGCTCAGCAGCGTGCTCGCTGGCGAGAGAAAGCAGGCTGGACCACGCCGCTGTTTGCACAGCGCGTCCCCAGCGCGACGCCAAAACTCCGTTGCCGCTCGGGAAGTCTTCCGTGACGGCAACCAGACCTGCAGGGTCGTTCGCGCCCCCGACCGCGAAGGGGACCACCATCGACGTGCGTCCGGTTTGGTCAGTCTCAAGGTCGATAGAAACCAGAATCAGGCCATCGAGGATCGCCGTGCGAACCGAATCCAGGTGGACCAGCACCTCGTCGCCGCCGTCCACCCAGATCACTTGCCTGGAGGATTGCTGCGGCGCCGCGGTTCCATCGGCTGGCGTTCCGGCAAGACGGATCGCCAGATGCTGTGTCAGACTTTTCTCATCCATTCGGTCCGCGATCTTCGGCGGCGGACAGGTGCAACGCTTCTCCTCGTCAGCGCACCGATGGAGGACGATCTCGATCTCGGTCAATGCATCGTGGAGAACAGAGAACCATCGGCTCTCTGACTTGAACCACGGCGAGGCGATCTCGAGTCTGCAATCGTGACCCGCTTCCGCGAGCCAATCTTCGATCAGCAGCGGAACGGACGGATCGTGTTGCAGTTCTCTGCATTCGCCTGTCGAGGGATTGTGCAGCCGGAGCTGAAGATGCCCGCCCGCAGCCGGTTTCTCATCCGTCGAAAAGACGAGCCGTAATGAAACGTTCTTGCCCATAGGCTGGAGAACCCCGCTGTGGCGAAGAGCGCGCTGGAAGATAGTGAAGGTGAAGGGTACG
>DASZYN010000505.1:0-2359 GCA_035545435.1 Acidobacteriaceae bacterium
GGCTTATGTCCTTTCCGTGGGTGAGAGGGCCAGCGGCCAGGAGTTGACGCGCTCTTTGCTTGAGAAGATCGCTTCATTCGCCTTCTGTAGTCGCGCGGGGATGCACTATACTGCCCGCAAGCAGAAGGCCAGGCGCGGGGGCGATTACTGGTACGCCTATCGCCGCTTGCGGGGACGGCTGGTCAAACGCTATCTGGGCAAAACGGAGGATCTCACCCTGGCGCGCCTGGAGGAGGTTGCGCGCGGGCTGACTGAGATGAGCGATGCGCGCGAGTCCGCTGTGCCGGCGTCCCTGGAGACTCTTCTGCCTCTCTCTGGAAAGTCTGTGGTGGATGCGGCTCACCCGGAGACGGCGCGGCGCTCTTTTGCGATGGAGACGCTATTGCTCTCCCGACTGTCTCCGCCGCGTCTGCTCACGTACCTGCGCTCGGTCCTGCGTGTCTTGCCCGCGCACGCGCCGGACGGTACGCCGGCCTCGCCTCTGCTTGAGCCGCTTTCGCCCCAGGAAAAGCGCGTCTTACGCTTGCTGGCCGAGCACCGCTCCAACGCCGAAATCGCCCGCGAACTGGTTGTCTCGGTCAACACAGTGCGCACGCAGGTCCAGAGCATTTATGGCAAGCTCGGCGTTCACAAACGCAGCGCCGCCAGTGATGTTGCCCGCGAACTGCGCCTGTTCTGAGTCGCGTTCAGACGATGCTTCACCGTCCAGGGCTGGCGTGCTCATCCTGAACGGGGGCGAAGGCGGCAGCCAGGGCCGTTGTGACCTCGCAGAGCGCGACTTTGCTGCGCTCGAAAACCGCGAACATGCGGAAGAAACTGTGGACCATGCCCTGATAGCGTGAAAGCTGAACCGCCACACCCGCCTCCTGGAGACGCCGGGCATACTCTTCCGCCTCATCGCGTACCGGGTCATATTCGGCGGTGATGATGAGCGCGGGCGGGAGTTGACTCAGGCTGGCCGCGTACAGCGGAGAGGCATAGTGATGAGTAGCGTCCTCCTTGCGCGCGAGATACTGATCCCAGAACCAGATCATATCGTCCCGTGTAAGGTTATAGCCCTGCGCGTAGGTCCTGTACGAGGCCGTTCCCGGCTCATAGTAAGCGGTTTCGCCGTAGATCATGACTTGCAGGCAGAGAGCCGGTCCCTGGCGATCCCGCGCCATCAGGGACACCGCCGCCGCTAAATTTCCTCCCGCACTCTCGCCTCCCACCGCAATGCGTCCGGCATCGGCCTGAATGTCCCCGGCGTGTTCCGCCACCCATTTTATCGCGGCATAGCAATCTTCCGGCGCGGCGGGAAAAGGATGTTCCGGCGCCAGCCTGTAGCCCACGGAGACGACCAGGCAGGGCGTCTGCCTGGCGATAGCCCGGCAAACCGGGTCGCTGCCCGCGATGCTGCCGAAAACCCAGCCGCCGGGATGAAAATAGACCAGTACAGGAAACGGTCCGGCGCCCTCCGGGGTATAGATCCGCAGGGGAATATCCCCGCCTGGACCGGGAATCACGCGGTCCACCAGCGCGGCAACGGCTGCGGGCGTGCCCGCCTGCTCAAGCGCAACCAGTTCCGCCTGGCGGCGCTGCTCCGCCAGCGAAAGCTCCGGTCCAGGCTCCATGCTCATTTCTGCCTGTTGCTGCAAATAAAGGGCGACCTGTGGATCAAGCGGCATATGTGATACTTCCTTTCATGACTTGCCGGGGAAAGAAGAGAAAGAATGGAAATAAAGTCTCCAGGGCAGCGGCGCCTCAGTCGTCTGCTCAAATGATATCATCCACCAGATCATGCGCGCAATCATCCCAACGGATGAAGTCCGGGGAACCCCCGGCGGACTATACTTCGGACATCGAACGCACAGCAAAGACATTCGCGTAGAGCAAAATTAATCTTCTTTATAAAAGACCATTGAAGTTATCTTCAACATCGCCCCGGTTCTCGAAGGCAAAGGTCTTAACCTGCTGCTGGATCAGCACGAGTACCGGTATCGCGATGTGCAACTCCTGGACTGCAAACCATTGGGCGGCGTTGTTCAACTGCGCTACGCCCTTGACCCACAGTGAGCAGGACCATCAAGGGCACAACCCTTGATCCGTTTACCTACCCACTCGTCTTTTGTTATCGGTCATCCCGAATGTTTCCAACGTGCCCCTGCCGCATTGGAAACATTCGATCCCCTTGGAAAAGTCAGCTGGACTGATGATGCTATAATTCTGGGCATGAGCAACGTTTTTTCTTAGATGGGTCTGTTCTGTAGGTGGAAATACTGAGTTGGGAAAGATACCCGCCAGACTGTGATGAAAGCACTAATCGGTTGGTGCATCTCTATGTTATAGTATAGGTGAATTCATTGTTGTGATCGGAGAG
>DASZYN010000506.1:0-2044 GCA_035545435.1 Acidobacteriaceae bacterium
CACGCTCATGCGTCACCTCAAACAAATCGACGACGAGCAGCACACCGTCATCGCCGTCCAGGTCGAAAACGAATCCGGCAACATCGGCAGCGTCCGCGACAACTCCCCCGAAGCCAACAAGCTCTTCGCCGGCCCCGTTCCCTCCGACATGCTCCAGGCATCCGGTAAATCCGCCGGCGCCTGGCAACAGGTCTTCGGCAGCGATGCCGACGAGCTCTTCCAGGCCTACTACCAGGCGAAGTACATCAACACCATCGCCACCGCCGGCAAAAATGAATTCGCCATCCCGCTCTACATCAATGTCTGGATCGACTATCCCGGTGCGGCCCTGCCCCAGCGCCAGCTCGAAGAGCCCGGCATCGCTTACCCCAGCGGCGGCGCGGTGCAAAAGCTCGTCGGCCTCTGGCGCAAACTCGCTCCCGCGATCGACATGATCGGCCCCGACATCTACACCGACGACTCCCAGTTCTACCGCGAGACCATGGACGCTTATCAGCGCCCCGACAATCCGCTCTGGATCCCCGAAACCGGCCGCAGCGACAGCTTCGCTAAATTCTTCTTCTACGCCCTCGGCCGCGGCGCCATCGGTTTCTCTCCCTTCGGCGTCGACAAGTCCGGCTGGAACATCCTCGGCGACGAGCCCTGGAGCGCGCACGCCCGCAACTTCGCCCTCATCAGCCCCATGGATCGCACCATCGCCCAGCTCGAGTTCGACGGCAAAGTCAAAACCGCCGTCGAAGAGCCAGGCCAGCCCACCCAGGAAATCGACTTCGGCGCCTGGCAAGCCACCATCGGCTTCGGCTTTCCGCAACACGATGGACGCCGCGCCCCCGGCACCAAAGACTTCCACGGCGCCGCCCTCGTCGCCCAGCTCGGCCCCGATGAATTCCTCATCACCGGCGTCGACGCCAGCATCGTCTTCCACCTGCCCGGCAAGCTGCCCTGGATTCACAGCCAGATTCTCACCGCCGAAGAAGGCACCTACGAAAACGGCGTCTGGAAACCGCAGCGCATCCTCAACGGCGACGAGACCGATCGCGGCCTCTGCTTCTACACCAAACCCACGACGGCGGTGCGCATCACCATGCAGAAGTTCTAGTGCGGGGATAATTTCTCATCCCACCGGCCTGGGCACGACTCAACGGGTGCCCCACATCTGCCCGCTGTTGGCAGATGTGGGAACATCGGATCCGAACCGGCCGCCCTGATTCATTCGTCCCAACAAAGCAGGCGCGAGATTCATCTCGCGCAAACACCACTCGGCCAAAAACTCGGGAGCTTCAGCCCCGAAACCCGCTCTTGCGGCTAACTTTGACAGAACCGGTAATTCAGCAGCGAGGGCAAATGAATCGCCGTTCAAACTGCACGGCGTCTCCCGAATCTGGGTCACCAATCGTTACGTGGAGCTTGTAAGGCGGCTTCTTGCCGTACAGGTTGAGTTCTTCCGCAAATTTCGCGGTAAAGGTATCCTTGCAGCGATTGTTCGGTTCCTCATCGGCAATCTGCACCAGGACGGTGATGTATCTATTGTTCTTCCCCAGGCGCCAAGTGCCGCGTCCTGTGACTGAGCACAATGAACCATCAATGAGGTCTGCTGGTACGTGAGAGAACTCGGCCTTGTGATCTGCGGACAGGATAATTTGCGCTGAGGGATCGATCCTGACCAGCGATCCGCTCATCGGCGCCTTGATAATTCGCTGCAACGAAGCCTGATCGACAACGTACAAACCCGCGACATCCTGTTCGGCGGGTTGCTGCGTAAGGAATCTACCTGCCCAGGGATCGTATTGACAGCCTGCGAGAGTCACAATTGCGAGGATCGCAAATAAGGATGGTCGGCATCTCACGGAACCACTGTACCGTGGTCGAAGATGCGAACGAAGTCCTCAAGGGCTCCGGTGCACCGACGACTCGGCATCCCCGGCTGGGTTTGAAAGGGCACGGCTTCAGCGGTGCGCAAGCTCCCGAAAATGATCCGGGCTTCAGTCCCGAAACGCGCCGGCATTTCCTCGCGAGCGACGAAATGCCAACGCGAGGGCGGGGT
>DASZYN010000507.1:0-5390 GCA_035545435.1 Acidobacteriaceae bacterium
GTTCGCAAGCACGATGGCATCAAGCTTGTTTTCTGCCATTAGCTGTTTCGCGCGCTCGATTCGCACACGGCGCTCGTCGTTCGAAATGGGTGCAACTTTTCCGGTGAAAGAGGGCAACGCCGCAATCGGAGCGGGAAGGGAGCTGTCCTCCTCGCCATCCCCCCGGAACTCACCCCATCCCGAAACCGAGCCCGCTGCCCCCACTGCAGCCGCACCACCCACGACTCGCAGAAACCCTCGCCTCGAAACCATTCGCTCTCCTCATGACAGCTTTGCGGAATCCGCAAATTGTAACTGTTCGTTCGTTATGCGCTCGACGCCTTCTCGCTATCCGTTGTACTTACGCTGGCCGCTACCCGCTATGCGCTGCCTCCTGCTATACTCAACCGTTGCGGGCAAACCCCGGAAACTGCTGTAGTTCCGGCCTTTCGCCCCAGAAATTCCATCCAAAATCAGACTTCTGAGGTTTCCATGTCCGGCCATTCCAAATGGGCGACAATCAAGCACAAAAAGGGTGCGCTCGACGCTAAACGCGGCAAGATTTTCACGCAACTGATTAAGGAAATTACCATCGCCGCGAAATCTGGCGGCGACCCCGACGGCAATCCTCGCCTGCGCAGCGCCATCGCCGCTGCCAAAGCCGAGAACATGCCCAATGACAACATCAAGCGTGCCATCCAGCGCGGCACCGGCGAACTTCCAGGCGCCGTCTATGAGGAAATCGCCTTCGAGGGCTACGGCCCGGGAGGCGTTGCGCTCATCGTCGAAGCCACCACGGATAACCGCAACCGCGCGGTCAGCGAAATCCGCCACACCTTCTCAAAACACGGTGGCAACCTCGGCGAGCCGAATTCGGTCCGATTCATGTTCTCCAAGAAGGGCATCATCGCCGTCGCCAAAGACCAGGCCGACGAAGAGAAGCTCATGAACATCGTGCTCGAAGCCGGAGGCGAGGACCTCAACGACGAAGGCGACACGTGGGAGATCATTACCGAGCCCAGCGCGTATGAAGCTGTCGCGCAGGCCGTGCGCGACGCGAAGATCGAGACCGTCATGTCCGAGATCACGATGATCGCCTCCACCTACACCAGGCTCGAAGGTCCTCAGGCCGCACAGATGGTACGCCTGATCGAAGCTCTCGAAGACCACGACGACGTCAACCACGTCTACTCCAATTTCGACATGGACGCGAAGCAATTGGAAGAAGTGACCAGCTAGCGGCCGTAATCTCATTCACCGAGGGGGCCGCCTGCTGGCGGCCCTTCCCTTGATCTGAAGTCCGGCCCGGAGCCTGATCGGGAGTCGATCGTCGAGTGAAAGCACGCATCTTTCTTCTTGCCTTCGCAGCCATGTTGACGGCTGCCATCCCGGCCCTCGCCCAGTCGCCTGCAGCGGACGCCGATGCACCCGCTGCTGCAGCGTTCGCCGGCCGCCCCTGGGAATACGGTCCCTTCTTTCAGGGCGGCATGGGTATTGGCGACCGCGACCAGTACAAATTCACCGCCGCCGGTTTCCGCCTCGGCAAAGTCATCACCGGGGAGCATCTGAGCGGCGTCTTCCGTGGCCAATTCGAACTCGCAGGCGAAATCATGCCCTGGTGGCAGGCCTTCACTCCCGCTCCGCATCTCGAACAGGGAACGTGCGGCGATAACGCCACAGGCCTCACCTACCCCTGCCAACTCGCAGTCGGTGGTGGAACCTTCAGCGGCGCCAGCCTGACCCCCGTGATCCTTCGCTGGGACTTCAAGCCCGGCCGTCGCATCGCGCCCTGGTTCCAGGCCGCCGGCGGGCTGATCTACACGACCCACAAATTCCCCCCCGACGTCCTCGTTCCTCACGGTCTGCCCGGCGGCACCAGCGTTTGGAACTTTTCGCCTCAGGGCGGCATCGGGATTCACTATTTCATCCGGCCGGGTCGCGCCATCACGTTATCCGCGAATGGCGTCCACATCTCCAGCGCTTCGCTCGGCGATCGCAATCCCGGCGTCAATGCCAGCGTCAGTTTCCAGATCGGTTATACGTTTTTCGGCAGATAGTTTTACAACGGACAAGCGAAGCATCCGTCAATCCGCGTATCATCCCACGTTGCGTTCTCCACGAGACTCTGATCAAGATGCCCGATCCCCTCATCGAATGTGTTCCTAATTTCTCTGAGGGCCGCCGTCCCGAAGTGATCGAAGCGATTGTCTCGTCTATGCATGTCGAAGGCGTGCGCCTCCTCGATTACTCCCTCGACGCCGATCACAACCGCTCCGTTGTCACCATTGCCGGTGCCCCTGCCGCCGTGGTCGAATCCGCCGTGCGTGCCGCCGGCCGTGCCTCCGAACTCATCGATCTCACCACCCAGGAGGGCGTCCACCCTCGCATCGGCGCGGCCGACGTGATCCCCTTTGTTCCGGTTCGTGACGTCTCGCTGGAGCAGTGCGTGATCCTTGCCAGGCAGGCAGGCAACGAAATCTGGAACCGCCATCAGGTTCCGGTCTACTTCTATGAAGCCGCAGCCGCGCGTCCCGATCGCGTCATGCTCGAAGAGGTTCGGCGCGGACAATTTGAAGGTCTTCGCGATGCTGTCCACCGGGAACCGGCCCGACGCCCTGACGTCGGCGGTCCTTCGTTGCATCCGACGGCCGGTGCCTCCGCCGTCGGCGCGCGCCGCTTCCTCATCGCCTTCAATTTGTATCTTGATACCGCGGAGGTCGCGGTGGCCCGCGCGATCGCCAGGGAAATCCGCCAGTCCGGCGGCGGCCTGGCCGGCGTCAAAGCCCGCGGCGTTTCCGCGCACGGCCAGGCCCAGGTTTCGATGAACATCACTGACTTTACCCGCACCCCGGTCGGTCAGGTCTTCAACGCGGTGAAGGAAAAGGCCCGAAAGCATGGTGCTGCGCCGGCCAGCGCAGAACTCATCGGGCTCCTTCCCGAGGCTGCTCTTGAGCGAAACAGCGAATGGCTGCGTCTGCTGGGTGACGGAGGGTTCGACCCGGAGGAAAAGGTTCTGGAGCGGCGCCTTGAGCACCCACTGGCATGGCCTGCAGGTAGTGAACAACGATAGTTGTAGGCCGACGTCGGACTCAACCAGCGTAAAATTGACATACAGTGCGGCCCAGGCGTGTCCTTTCGCATCCACCTGAGGTCAAAGACCACAGCGGTCTTCAGATTCCCTATACTCAGCCGGCTATCCGGCGGAGGAAGCAGGTTTATCCGTGAAATTCGGTAAGCACCTCGTCTTTGCTTTAGCTATGGCAGCGGTAGTCGCCGTTGCGCTTCCTGCGCGTGCTGCGCAACTCGATACCGATGCCCGGTCGGCCATCCCCCACGATGTCCAGCAGCTCATCGTCGTCGACTACGGTGTGATGGAGAATTCCTCCGCAGCCATGGATCTCAAGGCGCGGATCCTGCCACCTGAACTGAAGCAGCTGGAAAGTGCACTCAAGACCTCCGGCCTCGATGAGAATCACGACATCGACCAGCTTGCCTTTGCCGCCTACCGTGTCGCTGGCAGTGATAATGTCCGCATCGTCGGACTCGCGCAGGGTCAGTTCCAGGTCAGCGAGATCATGGCTACCCTGCAGAAGAAGAAGGTAAAGGCGACGGCGGTCCGCAATAACAAGCTCTATCCCATGGGCGCAAGCGGAATGCTGGTCACGTTCCTGAATCCCACCACCATGCTGTTTGGCAGCAGCGATGACATCAAGCCCGCGCTCGACTGCCGGGATGGCCTGGCTCCCAGCTTCCTTACCAACCAGGACATGCTGGCTGCGATGCAGAAGGTTGAATCCGCCCCCATCTGGAGCATCCTCGATCAGAAGGGCACGCAGTACATGATGCACTCGCTCCTCGGCCAGGCATCGCAACTCGGAGACTACGAGACCGTCCGCAAACGCCTGCTCAGCTCCAGCTACACCATGGACTTCAACAACGGCGTTAAGTTCAATCTGTATGTCCTGACTTCCGATACCTTCACCGCTGCAACGATGTCCTCTCTGCTCAATGCTGCCGCGATGTATGAGAAAGTCAGTGGCAATCCGATGGAAAAGCAGGCCATCGACGCTACCACCATTGACTCCTCCGCCGGCACCCTCAGCGTCAGGTTCGCGGCCTCCGACAGTCAGTTCTCCGCGCTCCTGCAGTCGCCTCTGTTCCAAAACGTCGTGCGCTGAGGGCTGGCCGTCCCGGCGGATCACCAGTCCCGATGGGATCATGCATTAGAAAAGGAGCAGCCTCTTTGGCTGCTCCTTTCTGTTTCCCGCGAAGGCGCAACGAGCGGTACACTCGATTCCGCGCGCATCTCGACAAAGGAAGGCTTCATGAGGAAGAGCACACCGTCACTCCAGCTTGTGCTGGCAGGAATCGTCACTGCATCCGTGTTGACCCTTGCGGCCGCCTTAGCCGCCACCTCGGGCAGAAAAGGGAACGCTGCTGCCTCTTATAGTCAAGCCACCGCTGCAAACGCCGGCATCCTCAGTTCCGCCCCGCTGCAGGTGGATCGCCGTGATCCTTCCGCTGGCCGCATCGTTCCCGCTGACGCTCGTCTCGAGCGCCTCGCCGACGGCTTCAAGTGGGTCGAAGGTCCGATCTGGACGCAGGGCAATCTCTTCTTTGCAGAAATTCCCAGCAATAGCATACGACGCTGGATCCCGGGTACTGGCGTGAGTATCTTTATCCATCCCAGTGGCTACCGCGGGGCCGAGCCCTACGGCGGTCCGGAATCGGGCTCCAACGGCATGACCCTCGACGCGCGCGGCCGCCTCACCATCGCCGGCCATGCCCGCCGCAATATCTATCGCCTTGAATCGCTCGATCCCAAAGCGCAAATCACCGTCCTCGCCGACGCGTATCAGGGCAAAAAGCTCAACAGCCCCAACGATCTCGTCTACCGCTCCGACGGCTCTCTCTACTTCACCGATCCTCCCTACGGTTTGCGCACGCAAAAGGACACCGATCCCGAAAAGCAGTTGAAGGTGAACGGCGTCTATCGCATCCCGCATGCGCTCAGCCAAAAGCCCGGCGCACCGCCGGCCAACGGCGATCTCCAGTTGCTCGTGAAGGACCTTCCGCGCCCCAATGGCATTGCCTTTTCACCCGACGAGAAATACCTCTACGTCAGCAATTCGGAGCCCCGGAAAATCTGGATGCGCTATCGCGTGCAACCCGACGGCACCGTGACGGATGCCAAACTCCTCTATGACGCCACGGCGGACGAGCGCGTCGGCGGCCCCGACGGCATGAAGGTGGATCGCGAAGGCGATATTTATAGCGCCGGACCCGGCGGCGTTACCATCCTTTCGCCCGACGGGAAGCTTCTGGCGACGCTGCTCATTCCTGAGCGGGTCTCGAACGTAGCGTGGGGTGGCGCCGATCGGACGACGCTCTATATCACGGCCAGCAGCAGT